>JACFNM010000309.1 GCA_019454915.1 Chitinophagaceae bacterium | reverse complement strand
TCGTCAGGGAAGTGACGGCTGGATACAAACTCCAGCCCTGAAGTCGGCCTTACCCTGTGCGCTTCTTCTATCAGGTTGAATGATTTATGGGTTGCTTCTCCGTACCTCGGCAATACGGTGCCGGGCATCATCCAGCGTACGTCTGGTCCCGAGGTTTCCGCGAAAAATGGCTGTCCCCAGTCGTCAAAAGCTATCCCCCAGGGATTAGGGATCGACAATTGTGCGGTCCGTTCTAATTTATGCAATTGAGGAGCGTAACGATAAAATCCTCCGTTGGTTGCGCGTACGGGTCCGTAGGATGTCTCCACATTGGTATGGAGGAAGACTCCTTCACCGCTGTAGATAGCGCCGGAAGGATCGGCCGTAAAGGCATGACTATTATGGTGTGTGTCGTGATCATCAAAACCGCTCAGCAGGATCACCTGCTTATCCGCCTTGTCGTCACCATTCGTATCTATTAAGAGCTTCAGGTTAGTACCCTGCGACACATATACGCCTTCCGGGGCAATTTCAAAGCCAACCGGAAGGTGTAAACTGTCTGCAAATACGGTAAGCTTATTTGCCCTCCCGTCTGAATCGGTATCCTCTAAAATAATGATCTTATCATCTGGCTTGCTATCACCGGGCTTATAATGGGGATAACTGGGCATGGTAGCTACCCACAGCCTTCCCTTATTATCAAAAGACATTTGCATCGGTTTGGCCAATTCCGGAAATTCCTGTTCGGACGCAAACATCTCTATTTTATATCCCGGGGGAACTTTTAACTTACTCACTGCTTCCTCACCATATAAATATTTTAAGCTACCATTTTTTTGAGGATCATAATTTGTTTTTACCGGGGGTAACGGAAACGTATTTTTATCGGCTGCCGCAATATCCATTACCTCGCCCTTACTCGCCGCCAGCCATACTGCCGTATCCCGGATAGCAGTCATTTCTCTTATTTTTTCAATTTCTGCTGGATAATTGTCCGGACCGAAGGGATTATACCTTCTCCCGTATACGTGAACCCCGTTCGGTATTTTATAATCATTCAGCCACATCCAGTTCTTTTCTTCCACGGCTTTGTACACTAAGTCTTTGTTGGTACCTGCTTTAGGCGATGATTTACCAAAAATCTGGTCAGCCAGTAAGACGCCGAATTTCCGGTATCCTTCTTCATTGAGTTGTGAACCGTCAATGGTTAACTGAGTCTTCGTCTGAGTAAACCATTTCTTTGTTGGACTGAAGACATCTATGAATAAAACCTGGTTATTATTCGCCACTTCTCTCATTCCTTCAGTGTACATTTTCAGGTGTTCATTCTCCTGCTTACCATCGGGCAGGTCATACTGATGAGAGAGGTCTTCAAAAGCGATTGGCGAAATAATTACTACCTGCGGTGAACTGTGTCCGTTGTATTGTTGAGCCAGCGTATGTTTAATAAAAGCATCCAGTTCCGCTTTATAATTATCCAGTCCTTCTTTCCCCTGAAAAGATTCATTGTAACCGAAGAAGGCGATGATCAAATCGGCCTTATGCCTGGTAAGCCACTCATCCGGCGAATCAAAATGACCGATACTTCCGGAAGGGGTTGCCAGTTCCGTTTGAAACTTTTCCGCTCCGGGAAACGCCCATGGATCATTCCTTGCCGCATGCGGCCTGAATCCCGGTGTATTACCGCCGTCGCAGAAATTACGGAAGTAAAGCATGCTATCCGGATAGCGTATCTGCATTTCGGTTTCAAAATAATCATAGTTAGTCATCCTTGAACCAAGGTTATTGCCTACGAGGGCTATATGAAGCCCTTTCTTCACCTTTACCGTTTCATGGCTCCCGGAGCTGCAGGACGTTAAGATGAGTATATAAAATACAAACAAAACCGCGCAGGGGATAAAGAAGGTACTATAAAAAAAAAGCGGATTCCTTTCAGTTTTTGCCTTTATCATAAAAAAACCTTTATTCTATATTAGGTTGAGTATTTCTTCCCGTCTTAGCTAAAAAAACAATTCATGTTCTGATGTCATCAATGAGTCAGATCGCGTCAAGGGTATTGATGCAGGTAATTGACGGCTCAATTTAAGGAAATGGATGAATAAATATCATCCATTTCCTTGAATTTTAAATCATCGGGATGCTTTCCGGCTGTAAACAGCGATTCTGAAGCGGCTATTAATAGCCACTATTCTGGTTCAGAGCTCCGTTTAACACTTCCGATGTAGGTATAGGAAACAACAATTCTCTTTCTTTCAACGTGGGTCCGTAAGAAAACTTATGACCCACATAATCATCAAATTGTTTTGTAGTGACATTAAATGCTTTACGTAACCGTACCATATCAAACCAGGTAATATTTTCAAAACACAACTCATACCATCTTTCTTTCCATATTGCTTCTCTTAATTGTTCCTTGCTCAATCCTGACAAATCAGGCAATTGAGCTCTTGTGCGAATAGCATTGACTGCATCATATACATCCGCAACAGGTCCGTTTACTTCATTAGAGGCTTCTGCATACATCAATAATACATCAGCATAACGCAGAACCGGCCAATTCATGCCACTGGAAGCCGTATTCAGATGAGCATTGTTATCAAAATACTTGTATATAAAATATCCGCCAAGTTCAACTACTAAACTCCTGTTATCCTGATGCGTGTAGTTCGTATAAAAGAATTCCTTTTCTTTAGCTCTCAGATCATTTGTCTGGAAAGATTCCACAAAAGCTGCCGTAGAATAAATTCCTCCTGTTTCATCCGAATATTTTGAAATATTCTTATTGTAAGGCACTATAGAAACCTGCCAGTTACTGGGTAATGTACCTTCAAGGTATTGGACCATGAATATGTTTTCTTCCTTATTTTTCATAGAAAGATCATGGAGACTCGCGTAGCTGTCGAATAACTTAAAAGCTCCTGAGTTAATCACTTCCTTTGCCTTCTGAGCTGCGAGCGTGTAGTAAGAATCACCCTTACGCAACGGATACCCTGCCATCGTAAGATACACTTTTGCCAGCAGAGATTTAACAGCGCCTAAACTTACCCTGCCGGACTCATCCTTCCAGGGAAGTCCGGATTGTTCAGCTGACTCCAAATCGCTGACGATAAGGTTATACACTTCTTCAACTGTCGCCTGTGTTGGTTTAAGCTGATCAGACCGTAAGTTTACTGGTTCCGTAACCAGGGGTATATTCCCGAACATTTGCACCAGATTAAAATAATACCAGGCTCTTAAAAATGATGCCTGACCCAATAACTTTTTCTTGACCGTTTCATCCATGGTAATAGCCGGGATATACTTAATGGATGTATTCGCATTGGCAATTCCCCTGTAATAAGCTGTCCAGATTGTCAATCCGTAGCCATTATCAGATGTATTAGTCAGATCTTTTACAAAATAACTGTTCACGGCCTGTCCCAGGTCAGTACCGGCAAGTCCTGTCGCAAATTCCAGCATCATCCAGGCTCCACCTCCAAATCCGCTATTGAGTGGATCGCGCATACTGGCATATATGGCATTTACTGAACTGGTCACATGGTCGGGCTTTGTGAAATAGCTGCCAGTAGAGAAGTTAGAGGGGTCTGTCTCCTCCAGAAACTTTGAACAGCCGGATAGTACAAACAAAGCGCTTAATAAAGCAGGCAGGAAATACTTGTATTTTCTATAAATATTATTTCTTTTCATATTAATTTCATTTAGGTAATTTCTGTTGTTATTATAACCCCACATTCAATCCAAGCATAAAAACCCGGGGTCTCGGATAATCGTACAAACCAAATCCCTGGTCAAAAGGAGAACCGGAATTTGAAACTTCAGGATCATAGCCGGTATATTGGGTTGCAACAAAGAAATTTTGAACCGATCCAAATACCCTTAGCCTGTCAATTTTAATATGAGCAAGCGTATTGCTATTGAAGGTATAGGACAACAACAGGTTTCTGCCCCGAATAAAAGAGGCATCCGTTATTTTATGACTATCATTATTGGTTGTATAGTAGGCATTGATTGGCCGGATTTGAGCTATGGGAGTATTTTGATTGGTTTCCGTCCAGGCATTGAGTACCGTTTTATAGCTGTTGGCTATGCCCTGTCTGTCTTCCGCAGAGTGAATACTTCTGTCCAATACATCATTTCCATACATATACTGAAGGTCAACCAGCAGCGACCAGTTTTTATACTGGAACGTATTGATGAAGCTTCCGAAACCATCGGGTATCCCTTTTCCGATAATCGTCCGGTCGTTGTTATTGATGACTCCGTCTTTGTTGAGGTCTAAATATTTCACGTCGCCGGGGAGCATGTTATATTTCCTGGCCTCTTCCGCCTCGGCTGTTCCCCATGTTCCCAGGTGGACTCTTCCAAAGAAAGAACCTACCGGCTCACCGACCCGGATGACGGTATTTCCTGAATAGATATCACTGCCTCCTGATAAAGCAATGACTTTATTTTTATTGATGGAGATATTAAAAATAGTACTCCATGTAAAATTTTTGCCCCGGATGTTAACCGTATTTAAGGCTAACTCTACTCCCTTATTTTCCATGCTACCGATATTCATAGACACCTCATTGTATCCACTGCTCCGGGGTACGGGTGCACTCAGCAGCATATCCATAGCTCTCTTACGATACCAGTCAAATTCTATATTTATCCTGTTTTCGAACAATCCCAGTTCCACTCCAAAATCTATTTGACGAACTTTTTCCCATTTCAAACCAGGATTACCCATTCGCGATATGCCAATTCCTATTGCCCGGGCGCCACCGAAAATAACCTCATAATTCCCCATGATCTCATCGGCCTGATAAGCATTAATCTCCGAATTACCGGTTTCTCCATAACTGGTTCTCAATTTCAGATTTGATATGCTGTGCATATCCTGCATGAATTCCTCTTCATTAACCTTCCATGACAAAGCGGCTGAAGGAAAGAATGCGTACCGATTGTC
>JACFNM010000308.1 GCA_019454915.1 Chitinophagaceae bacterium | reverse complement strand
TAGACTTATCAAAGAACTGTATTAACTTTGCGGTTAATCTATATTATCCTATAAAAATAAATATCTTTAAATGATATAATAGAACCTTGTTATCTGCTTCAATACAAAAGTTATTTCAAAGATTCAACGAGGTTGCTCAAAACCCATTTATTATCGGAACAAAATGTCCCTTATGAAGCGCAGAGAAATTATCAGGAATATAGGTCTTCTACCTCTGGGCGGTACACTCCTGGGATCAGTTTTCCCGGGCAAGTGGATACAGGCTTCACCTTCGGATCAAAAAGCCGGAAGAAATTTATTAAAAGAATTAGGTGTTCGCACGTTTATTAATGCTGCGGGAACCTACACGTCAATGACAGCTTCACTGATGCATGACGAAGTGGTTGCCGCCATTTCCCAAAGCGCCAAAGAATTTTGTATGCTCAATGAGGTTCAGGACAGGGTAGGCGAACGCATCGCGCAAATGGTGCATTCCGAAGGAGCGATGGTGACGGCGGGCGCTTTTTCTGCGCTCACTTTGGGGATGGCGGGCATCCTGACCGGAACGGATAGGAAAAAGATTAAACAATTACCCCATGATCTGGAGCAGTCGGGAATCAAATCTGAGGTGCTTATTCAGAAGGGGCATTTTATCGGATATGAACAGGCCCTGCACAACACCGGCATTAAATTGATTCCTGTTGAGACTCCCGGTGACGTTGACCGGGCGGTTAATGAAAAAACGGCCGCAATGTTTTTTTTGAATTGCAATACGCCCGATGGTCAGATTAAGCATGAAGAGTGGCTGGAATTAGCTAAGAAACATAGCCTTCCCACCTTTATTGATATTGCCGCAGATGTACCTCCGGTTTCCAATTTGTGGAGATTTAATGATATGGGATTCAGCCTGGTGGCTATTTCCGGAGGCAAGGCCCTCAGGGGACCCCAAAGTACGGGTATCCTGATGGGTAAAAAGGATTTAATAGAGGCGGCAAAACTGAATAACTCTCCCTATGGAACCACAATTGGAAGAGGGATGAAGGTAAATAAAGAAGAGATGCTGGGTATGTATGCAGCGTTGGAAAAATATATCAACCAGGATCACGATAAAGAATGGAAGATATGGGAAGACAGGGTTGCCGTAATCAATAATGCGATAAAGAATATTGAGGGGATTACCACCTCAGTCGTCGTTCCACCCATAGCGAATCATACGCCTACATTACATGTAAAGTGGGATAAAGACAAAGTAAAGATTTCTCAGAAAGATTTCCTTCAAAGATTACGGGATGGCTCACCTTCCATTGAAGTAATGGGGAATAAGGAAGATGGCTTTAACGCTACGGTATTTATGCTGAATCCGGGGCAGGAAAAGGTAGTGGCTAAGCGGTTGAGAGAGGAATTCCTTAATGCGGCAAAATAAACACATTTTTCAAATCAGTTCATATAATATAACCAATCACTACTAAAATCAACTACAATGAAAACAGAAAGAAGATCAGCACTTAGAAAATTATTTACTTCTGCAGCTGCATTTATGGGTTTCGGACTGGTAGCGAAGGCCAACGGCGCTCAATCAGCTGCCGATGAAAAAGTAGTAAATAATGTGACCAATTTTCAGGACGTACCCTTGTTTGCAGGATCTACCCGTCTGGGAAATCTTGTATTTATCGCCGGAAAGGGTGCTCATACGGCTCCTTTTGAAATTAAAGCGCATACGGAAATTGTATTGAACGAACTGGAACGAGAACTGATCAAGGCAGGATCGTCTATGGAAAAAGTTTTGAAGGTGTCTGTTTTCCTCAATGATATTGCCGATTACAAAGGAATGAATGAAGTATATAAAGGACGGTTTGGAAAAAAACCCCCTGTCCGTACCACTGTGGCAGTAGCCAAGGGAGGCGTTCCCGGAGATTCTCTGGTAGAAATGGACTGCATAGCTTATATCTAATCAACAGGTAGTATCTGCAATACCTAACATGATTAATTAAATATGAAACGACGGGAGGTAATAAAGAATATCAGCATGCTTTCTATTTCGGGAGGTATAGCGGGTTCGATTACCCCGTCTTCTTCTCGGGCAAATCCATCGCCGGCAAAAAGAGATTTGTTCAAAGAACTGGGTGTTACGCCTGTCATTAATGCCGGTGTAACGATGACTTTTTTATCCGGCTCCTTAATGTTACCGGAAGTACTGGAAGCGATCAATTCTACAGCCCACGATTTTGCGAACATGTATGAATTGCAGGATAAGGTAGGAGCAAAGATTGCTGAAATGCTGCACTGCGAAGCAGCGATGGTAACGTCCGGGGCGGCTTGTGGAATGGTCTTGGGCACAGCGGCGTGTATAACAGGAACGGATAAGGAGAAAATAAAAGCGATCCCGAATTTGCCTGGCCAAAGGCCGGAAGTGATTATGCAGAAGACGCATCGTTATGTTTTCGACCAGGCAATTACCACAACCGGTGCACGTATTATTGAGGTGGAAGGTCCGGATGAAATGGATAAGGCTTTTAATGAACATACAGTCATGACTTTGTTCTTTAATGCTGCCGGGGAATCGAGTGTTACCAGAGAAGAATTTGTAGCGCTTTCAAAAAAACATAATGTGCCTTCTTTTATGGATGCGGCGGCTGATGTTCCTCCTGTTGAAAACCTGTTCAGGTATCAGAAGATGGGATTCGACCTGGTTACTTTTTCTGGCGGCAAAATGATACGGGGGCCACAGAGCGCAGGATTGTTGTTTGGAAGAAAAGACCTGATTGAGGCAGCGAAGCTTAACCACAGTCCACATGAGGCCCCTATAGGCAGGCCGATGAAGGTGAATAAGGAAGAAATCTTTGGTATGTATGCGGCATTGAAAGCCTACCTGGAGCGCGACCATAAAAAGGAATGGGAGGATTGGCTTAACCGGATAAAAAGGATTAAGTCGGTGGTGGAAAAGATTTCGGGTATTAGCGGGGAGACCAGTGTCAATCCGGGGCCGGCTAATGCTTTTCCCAGTCTTAAATTATCCTGGGATGAGCAGAAAATAAAGATGAACGCAAGGCAGGTTAGTGAAGCTTTGCAAAAGGGAACACCGAGTATTGCCGGCGTCTTTGGCCGAAGCAAAGACGGGAAGAGCGAATTAAGGGTGGGAGTAGTTCTATTAAGGCCTGACCAGGTGGATGTAGTTGCTAACAGATTGAGAGAAGTATTGGGTAACGCAAAATAGTTTCTGATGGGAAAAAATAGCGTTCAGTTTAAATTATTCATGATTAATCAATAGATCAGTTTACAGAAATGGTAAAGAAAATTAAATTACTGTTTTTTTTAACGTCATTTTTAACGATGAATCTCATGTCGCAACAATATGACATCCTCATTCAGGGAGGGCATGTTATCGATCCTAAGAATAATATTAATGCGGTGATGGATGTGGCTGTAAAAGAAGGCAAGATAGCGCTGGTGACTAATCATATAGACCCTAAAAGTGCGCATCAGGTTGTTGCCGCAAAAGGGTTATATGTCATCCCCGGAATCATTGATATTCATACGCACGTATTTTTTGGACATCATCCTGATCAATATCTCATGAATGGCATTGTTGCAGTAGTACCGGACGGTTTTACTTTTCGCGAGGGTGTCACCACGGTGGCAGATGCCGGAAGCGCCGGATGGCGCAATTTTGCTCTTTTCAAAGAACAGGTCATCGATCGTTCCAAAACGAGGGTGTTTTCGTTTTTAAATATAGTCGGTGAAGGTATGAGGGGTGGCGCTTATGAACAAAACGTAAACGATATGGATCCCGTACAGGCTGCGGAGATGGCAAAGGCCCATAAGGAACATATTGTAGGATTTAAAGTCGCTCACTTTGCCGCAGAGGCCTGGACGCCGGTTGATCATGCTGTCGAAGCCGGTAAATTAACCGGACTCCCGGTTATGGTAGATTTTGGCGGTGATGACAGTCATCCTCCTTTATCTATAGAAGAATTATTCTTCAAACATTTGAGACCCGGAGATATTTATACGCATGCCTTTACCGAGTTGAAACGCAGAGACCCAATAGTTGATCTGCAAACAAGAAAATTAAAATCTTTCGTACCCGAAGCCCAAAAAAGAGGAATTGTGTTTGATGTAGGATTCGGGGGAGCCAGTTTTGATTTCCGCCAGGCAAGACCGGCTTTAAAAGCTGGATTTTTTCCTAATTCGATTAGTACGGATCTACATACGGGAAGTATGAACAGCGCTATGAAAGGAATGCTGAACATCATGTCTATATTTTTAAATATGGATATGCCGCTGACCGAGGTAATCAAAGCCAGCACCTGGAACCCGGCGCGGGAAATACAACATCCCGAGTTAGGTCATTTATCCGTTGGTGCAGTTGCAGACATTGCTGTTTTGAACTTGAGAAAAGGAGATTTTGGCTTTTATGACAGGGTAGGGAATAGACTGAAAGGAAAACAAAGATTAGAATGTGAACTGACTATTCGTAACGGAAAAATTGTGTACGATTTGAATGCAATAGCAGAACCGGTGTTATATCCGGCGGTAGAATAGGATACTTCAGAATATTCAAACTTATTCAACCAATAACTAAACGTGCTATGAAACGATTTAATTCATGGTTCTCGGTTTCAGTATTGATACTCCTGACTTGTACTATGTGCAATCGTCCCGAATTACCGGCCGGCGATCCCGATAATGGCGGTTTGTTTTTGCCCGAAGGTTTTGAAGCCATTGTTGTGACTGATAGCACGCCGGGTGCTATCCGTCATCTGGCTGTAAATTCAAACGGGGATATTTATGCAAGACTGAGATTTCCCAAAAAAGAAGGAGGTAATGCTGCTTTACGCGATCTGGATGGAGATGGAAAGGCTGACAGTATTATGTTGTGGGCGGATTTTGATGATAAAGGCCAATATGGTACAGAAATGCGCATCCACGACGGTTATTTGTGGTATAGTTCAACAACG
>JACFNM010000307.1 GCA_019454915.1 Chitinophagaceae bacterium | reverse complement strand
TCTCTTTGTCCTTCTGCTCACTGGTATGCAGTCTTCCGGACAATCAATAAAAGTACAAGGTAATGTTAGGGATGCGCAAACGGGTTCACCTTTACCCAGTGCGAGCATTACCATAAAGGGGACCACTTCGGGTACTTCCACCGACAGCGATGGAAACTTTCAAATTGACGTACCCAATCGTCAGAGTGTATTAATAATTTCTTCTGTAGGATATCTTCAAAGGGAAGTATCGGTGAATGGCAGGAGTGTAATATCTATCACCATGGACCCGGAGTCCGGCAAAGGATTACAGGAGGTGGTAGTCATCGGTTATGGAAGACAATCTAAGTCCGACCTAACGGGATCCGTTGCGAGTATCACCAGCGACCAATTGGAAAAAAGCAGCATGGTTACTATTGATCAGGGGTTCCAGGGCAAAATTGCGGGCGTGAATGTTTTTAGAAACTCGCACGAGCCGGGAGGCGGGCTTTCTGTGAGCATTAGCGGAATTTCTTCTTTAACGGCGTCAGGTCAACCATTATATGTTATAGATGGAATACCGATAGCGACGGATTTCACGACAGGATTCGGAGGACCCAACACAGGAAGAGGCAATACGATGCCTAATCTATTAAGTTCGATAGAACCGGGAAATATCGAATCCATGTCCATTTTAAAAGGACCTTCCGCCACTGCTATTTACGGTTCACGTGGCGCAAATGGCGTTGTTATCATCACTACCAAATCAGGGAAGGCAGGTCAAAACCGGGTTGACTATACCGCTTCGGTAGGTATGTCTAAAATAGCGAAGAAATTAGACTTCATGGGTGCGAAAGATTATGCAAAAATGCGTGTTGACTACAACACATTATTAGGTCAGCCTCCCCTTTTCACGGAATCAGAAATAAACTCTTTTGGAAGAGGAACGGATTGGCAGGATGAAATAACAAGAGTAGGTATCGCTACGAATCAAAGCCTTGTTTTCTCCGGCGGCACAGACAAAACCACCTACATGATTGGAGGAAATTATTCCAAGGATGAGGGGATTGTGAGAGGTTCCGGATTTGACCGTTACGGGTTTACAGCAAATATCAATTCCAATATAAGCAAGCGATTCAGAGTAGGAGCCAGTTCAAGTTTCACATATAGTATCAACAACCGCGTTCCCACCGGAACGAAAGGCTATCAGGAAGCACCGGGGGTCATATATAATCTGATTATAGCGCCGCCAACCAGTCCTGCCAGAAACGAAAATGGTGAGATTCTTGAAATCACGAATTTTCCTGCGGGTGGACAAAGTCCGTTGGTTATCGCAGAATTGTTAAAATTTCAAATGCTCACCAACCGGTTTATTGGAAATGTTCATGCCACCTATGACATTACAGATGATCTGAGTGCCACCGTTACCATTGGCGGTGATGTACGGAATTTCAGATATGGTCAGTATTTCCCCAGTAATTCTGATTGGGGAAGAGGACAGCGAGGCGCTGCCTGGAATTGGAGTGATGAGAACCTAAATATTGTAAGTAACAACATTCTCAATTACAAGAAAGATATCAATGAAAGCAATCGCATTGATATAACCGCCGGTTATACCTATCAAAAGCAGAAAAATCTTGATCTGCAAGCATCATCTGAAAATTTCCCCACTGATAATTTCTTATGGAATAATTTAGGTTCCGGAGCTAAACCCCAGGCTCCATCTTCTTACGCAAGTGAATATACCCTTATATCCTATCTGGGGCGGTTAAACTATTCGGTATTAGACAAATATTTACTGACTGCATCCGTACGAACGGATGGAGATTCTAAGTTTGGCGCAAACCATAAATACGGTACTTTCCCCTCCGCCGCTTTTGCCTGGCAGGTGGGCCGGGAAAATTTTATGAAGAACGTTCCGGTAATAAGCCAACTCAAACTTCGGGCAGAGTGGGGAGAAACGGGTAATGAATCTATTGGGTACTATTCTTCCAAATCGCTAATTACAACCCGCTTTGATCAGGAGCAAGGCGTCATTTTCGGTGGGGGAACATTAAACCCGATAGCCTATCCCGCAGGGATTGCCAATCCTGACTTAAGCTGGGAAAAAACAAGCGGTTTTGTGTTCGGGCTTGACCTGGGGCTTTTTGTTAATCGTTTAATGGTTAATGCAAATATTCATTTCAAGAAAACAACGGACCTGATATTAAATGTACCGATTGCCCAACATTCAGGATTTTCATCGGTTCTGATGAACACGGGCTCGATGAAGAACAGCGGAGTCGAATTGCAAATCAGCAGCGTAAACCTAAGGATGAACGATTTTGCATGGACTACTGATTTTAATGTTACCTATAATAAAAATGAAGTTACTTCCCTCGGTGGACCTGAATTTGTTTACACAGGTTGGGTCGGAGGAGCCAATCTTAATACCCACGGAGCAAATGCAACGAGACTTCAGGTAGGGCACCCCGTAGGTTCTTTTTACGGAAGGATATACGAGGGTATATGGCATTCTCAGGAAGAGATCAATAACACCGGAACGATGCTCGGGGCTGCTCCCGGAACGATAAGATGGAAAGACCTGAATGGTGACGGCAAGATTGACGATAAAGATGAGCAATTCCTCGGAACAGGGTTGCCGAAATTCAATTTTGGTCTGACCAACGATTTCAGGTATAAGAACTGGAACTTACATCTGTTTATGTACGGGGTTTCAGGAAATAAGATTTTGAATATTCCAAAATCCAGATGGCTGTATAGTGCCAATGGCTTAGGTGCAGAACGGATAACAGGTCGTTGGAGCGTAAACAATAAAGATGGCTATCTGCCCGGTTATGGCTCTATGACGCAAGAGAATGATGCTATCGTTGAAGATGGTTCATTCCTGAGAATTGCCAACCTCTCTCTTAATTACGATCTTCCAATTAAAAGAGGGGCGTTGAAAACAGCTACAATTGGTGTGTCTGCAGATAACCTTGCGGTCTTTTCCAAATACACAGGTTACGATCCTGAAGTGAATTCGGGTGGACTGGATAATGAAGTGAAGGGAGTAGATATGTACATGTATCCGTCTTCCCGGACCATTAGCTTCAATCTCAAAATCGGATTTTAAAAAATTATTACGATATGAAACAGTTAATAGAAAAATATATAAAAAGTAAAGCGGCATTATTCGTTCTGATGGCGGGAGTAATAACAGTTTTTGATGGGTGTAAACTTGAACCTGTTGTTTATAGCAACTCCGCTACTGATAAGTATTATTCAAATGAGAGTGAAGCAAATCTTGGCTTAAACGGTGTGTACAATATGTACTGGAATATCTATAAGCCGGGATATTGGCATAATATGAATGATTATGCAACCGGCTTGGCAGTGAACAATGGTCCAAGTGCCACTCCGTACAGTGCATGGGATTTTGCGGTTGACGGACAAGATGAACTCCTAATGTGGTCCAGCATTTATAACGCAATTAACAGGGCAAATACGTTGATGGACGGATTGTCAAAGAGCACCCTTATTTCGGATGAAGTCAAAAAGAAAATTACTGGACAAGCTTTGTTCTTACGCGCTCTCGGATATTTCGAATTAGTGAAGTTATGGGGTGGTATCCCACTTCACTTAAACGGAACCAGTAGTTTGGATGATGTGAACTTACCCCGAAGCAGTGAAGAAGAAGTATATAAACAAATTGAAGATGATCTAAAAGCTGCAGCCAATGCTTTGGATCCGTTTAATTCTTCGGATCATCAAAACGGCCGGATTACCTCTCTCGCCTGCTTATCCGTATTGGCCGATGTATATGCACAACAGGGTAAATGGAATGAATCTGCAAACACGGCCAAGAGCGTAATAGATGCCGGACGTTTTCAGTTACTTCCCGACTTTCATGATATCTACAGACCAAATCCTTCTTTAAACAATGAAGAGATTTTTTCGGTTGTAAAAACGCACCAGGCTGGCGATGTTGACGCCACTAATAAAGAGGTTAGGTGGTTTGTGCCCAGTCAGACCACTCTTCCTGACGGGACGAGTATTGCTTTTTATGCTCCTCCTTATGCAGGGCCTAATTCTCAGGTTGTTCCTGAATTTTTCAATTCCACGCCGAATACTTATAGGAAATACTGGACTATGAGGAAAGAGATGCCTTATTATTATGTGTTGGGAAACTATAACGATTTACACAATACTACGGTTTCCTTACCTCAGCCGATGTATGTAAAATTAATGTATGTAGATCTTGCTAATGGTTTCCTTGATCGTGGCATTAATATAATCGTTTATCGCTTTGCTTATTTAAAGCTGTTATACGCTGAAGCTTTGAACGAAGCAAACTCCGGACCAACTGCCGAAGCTTATAGTGCAATAAATGAGATCAGACGAAGAGCCCGTGCCGTTGGCACTCCCAACAAACAGCCGGAATCCGTTTTGCCGGACTTAGCGGGACTAAATCAAAATGAATTCAGGGATTCGGTACTTGTTGAGTTCAAAAGAGAATTCGCAAACGAAAATAAATACAGAGCAATATTATTACGGCACAATCGTCTCGTTAGCGATGCCATAGAGAGAGGAGTTAGCGGCGTAGCGGAATACAAGAAATATTTTGCTATCCCCTCTGATGAATTAGCACGAAACCCCAACCTGACACAGAATCCAGGGTACTAGTGCCTTATTGGTTAAACTATTTGTTTTCCACAGAGCCCATCTTCACACGATTAGTGCAGGCGGGCTCTGTCGTTTTCACTGCCAGAAATTTATCAGCTTAGGAAAATGATTAATGCTATATTGAAGAAGAAAGGGTATTCTCCTAATCCATATTGCTTTCTTCTTCAACAGGCATATCAAACGTAACGACGAGCCAATCTTATAGTCAATAGAATCATCCGATTGCAAAGCCATAAAGTAATCACTCAAAACCGAGAATGGGTTGACCGGGTAGTATTTAATTCTTTGTGTAAATAGTATACAGTAACTGTGTTAA
>JACFNM010000306.1 GCA_019454915.1 Chitinophagaceae bacterium | reverse complement strand
GGCTGAAAACCGGTTTTTCAATTCTTATTTCTTTAACATCGGGGGGGACATTATTTGTATTTTCGATCATATCTTTGCATCTGATATTTTTATGATTAAATTTTAAAGTAATTACTCCTATGACAGGCCTGTCAAATCCTTACACAATGGTGCTTAACGGTCCGGCGCAAGAAAATGGGACTGAATTGAAGATTGATTTCCTGAATGTTAAAAAGGCCGCGCTTATTTTGCGTGCGCTCAATCACAAGTTGAGGCAGCAGATGATTCAGTTGCTTGATGAAAAGCAGAAAATGACCGTTACGGAATTGTATGTGCACCTGAGGCTGGAGCAGTCTGTAGCGTCTCAACATCTTGCTATCCTGAGAAGAGCGGGTATGGTAAGTACAACAAGAGAGGGGAAGTTTATATATTATTCGGTTAACCATAAGCGGCTTTCCGAGATATATCATTTTGTAGAACAACTTTTAAGTTGAGGGATTGTATGGAACAAATAACGGTTGATGTGCAGGTAGCGTCAACCGTTTTTTTATTTCATAGGAGTATTTAGTAACTATAGATTTAGGCAATATGTTGAATGAAGCGATAAAGGCATTCCGTTGTGAAGAGTTAAGGGAATTAATGCACAAAGAAGGAGAAGATATCGAACTGGTGGATATACGGCGTGCGGCGGATTTTTGCGAGGGGTTTATTCCCGGATCTGTTTTCCTCGGTTTGACGGGTCAATTTAAGGAATATGCTTCGGCATTGTTACACCCCCGCAGACAGATTATTCTGGTGGCCCCGGAAGGAGAATTAGAGCCCGGCCTTGCTTTACTTTCGGAAGCCGGTTTAGCAAATATTGCCGGCTATGTAAAGGGAGGACTTGAAGCGTGGAAAGAATTGGGCGACCCCCGGGATATGATTATTAATGTGGATGCCGGAGAGATGGCGATGGATATCCCCTTTGATAAGAACCTGGTAGTACTGGATGTGCGGCAGAGATGGGAGTTTGCCGAGGGGCATGTACAAGGGGCTGTTAACCTTCCGGTGGCAGAAATGAAAGATCCGTTGAATATTGCTCAATTTGATGAACGGGATAATCTATACCTGCATAGCGCTTACGGATATCGTAGTGTCATTGCCGCTTCTCTGCTTAAAATACAGGGATATCATAATCTTCGCAATGTGACCGGGGGATGGGACTCCATCCAACATACCCGCGGTATTAAGATTGAAAAGGAATCGGCGTCGCTGAATTAAGGAAGATTTTGCCGTACACCGACCGGAGCATTATCCTGTCTTTTCCGTTCAGTCCACCGACAGCCCGCCTTTCCCTTTATACAACCGGATGGGGCCGTCTAATTTTACTTCCACAACGGTCATGTATTCATCCATGGCGTCTTCCGGAATTTCATCAATATAGACGAGACCCGGAACGGGACTCCAGGAAATCTTTCCCACAATTTTGTGATGGAGCTGTTGATCCGTGTTCATTACATTGATACCGGTGATGTTGTTAAACAGTCCTTTAATCACTATTTTTCCGCGGTCATGTGCCGGTACAAACAGATAAATGGTGGAAGAGTCTTTTGAAATCGTACTGGCGCCATAATAATGACCCGGAGGCATTCCGGCATCTGTATTAAAAATAGCATCCGAATACTTACTGTTCCATTTACCCAATTCTTTCAGCAGATGGACCTGCTCAGTAGGTATCCAGCCATCTTCCCGCGGGCCGATATCAAACAGCAGATTGCCACCGTTGGAGATCACATCTGCGAAAATGGTTATCAGTTCGTACGGTGTTTTATAGGCGCTGTCATCGGGATGGTAGCCCCAGTTGTTATTGGATGTCATGCAAAGCTCCCAGGGATTTAACGAAGGACGGGTTATGGGAAAGTTCTGTTCGGGGGTTTCATAATCTCCATAGCCCGCAAGTCGGCCGTTGATTATGGCGTTCGGATTATGGCTTAATATCATGTCCCGCACTTTTTTTGCCTGCCATTCTTCCGCACTATGCTCCCAGTCTCCGTCGAACCAAAATAAATCCGGATTGAACTGTCCGCTTAATTCCCTGATCTGTGCCTGGTAGAAGTTGCGGTATCTGTTCCATCTCGCCGTATCATTTTTTATATCGTAACGGCTGCTATCTTTGATGAAGCCGGGGTAATCCTGGTGACTCCAGTCTAAAATAGAGAAGTAGGCACCGGTTTTAATGCCCGTCCTTCTCAACGCATCGAAAAACGGCGTCAGGACGTCCTTGCGGGCAGGCGTCAGTTTGGCTGTACTCATGTGATTGGCTTTTGTATCCCACAGAGCGATCCCGTCGTGATGCTTGGTAGTAATCACCGCATATCTGGCCCCGGATTCCCGGATCAAATCAGCCCAGGCCCGGGGGTCGTAATTTTTTGCGGTAAAACCGTTCAGTTGCTGCATATAGTCCAGGTAACTCATCTTTTTGTTGTAAAAAGACCAGCTCTCGTCCACACCATCTACCGAATAAATACCCCAGTGGATAAAGATTCCCAGCTTGGCATCCCGGAACCATTGCATTTTTTCAGGGTTATTGTTAGCCGGAGTCTGTGCTTTACCGATTAGTCCAGCCGACAGGAAGAGTACCAAAATATAATAAACCCGTTTCATCGTATGATGTTATTTGTATAAAATGACAAATCTTTTATTACAAATATCCATTTTTAGTGGAAAAAATGATAAAGAATAACTGTTATTCTGATAAAATTGATATTTCTTCTCAAACATGTTGTTTTTTAGACAGAAGTTTTATTTCTTTAACATTTTATTTAAAGATACTAATCTCTTTTGACAGAAATGGCGGGTAAGACTCAGGCATATAAGAATAAGATTATTAATCACCTCTATTTTGCTAAGAAACTTTCTTGTGCAGAAGTCAGTGAGCGGATAGAGAAGAGCCTTTCACTGACAACCAAAATTTTGAACGAGTTGGTGGAAGAGGGAATCGTGCTGGAGAAGGGACATGCGCCGTCGAGCGGCGGGAGGAGGCCCCAGGTGTACGCGTTAAAGAGCGATATCATGTTTACCATGTCCGTGGCGATGGATCAGTTTGTTACCCGCCTCGCGATCATAGATATGCAAAACAAATATGTGAGTGGAATTGAAAGTGTGGAGTTGAATATCTCCGAAAACCCGGAGGCTTTACAAATTGTGATAGGGAAGATAAATGATTTGGTAGAAAAATCTGGTATCGTACGGAGCAGAATTGCCGGCATTGGTATTAGTATGCCGGGGTTCATTGACGCTAAAGAAGGAATCAATTATTCTTTTTTGGGAAAAACACAGGGAGCCTCGCTGACTACTCTTATTGAAGCGAAGGTGGGGATACCTGTTTTCATTGATAACGATTCCAGTTTGGTGGCGTTGGCTGAATTAAGGTTTGGCGCTGCAAGAGATATGAAGAATGTAATGGTTATCAACGTTGGGTGGGGTATTGGTTTAGGGTTGATATTAAATAATGGGTTATTCCGGGGGGATAATGGCTTTGCGGGGGAATTCAGTCATATACCTCTTTTTCAGAATGGTAAATTGTGCAGTTGCGGAAAGAGCGGATGCCTTGAAACGGAAGCTGCCCTGACGGCTGTGATTGAAAAGGCGAAGGAGGGGTTGGCATCGGGAAAAACTTCTGTGTTGAAACTGGCGGAACTTTCGTCCATGCATCCGGAAGTGGCGGCCAACACGGTAATAGAAGCTGCATCCAGGGGAGACCGTTATGCCGTCGAGTTATTGTCACAAGCGGGCTACAATATTGGGCGGGGGATAGCCATTTTGATTCATTTGCTCAATCCCGGTAAGGTAGTGATCAGCGGCAGGGGCGCCAGTGCGGGTAAAATTATGCAGGCGCCTATACAGCAGGCGCTAAACGAGCACTGCATCCCCAGGCTGGCGATTAATACGTCAATAGAGATTTCTGAGCTGGGCTATGAATCCCAGCTCATTGGCGGCGCCGCTCTGGTGATGGAAAAATTTGACAAGGGAATATATCGTAAGAATAAGTTTCAGGAGGCTGCCTGAGAGGCATCAGGAAAACAAAATTTGCAACTAAAACAAACAGTAAAGTAATGAAGCCAAAATTTACGAGCCTGATTTTAATGCTCTTATTTGCATTCTCAGGAACAGCCGGCTTTGCGCAGCAGAGAAAAGCGGTTACCGGTACGGTGGTTGATGAAAATGGTTTGGCCCTGCAGGGGGTATCCATAGCCATCAAGGGGGGTGTTACAATTGGCGTCACGGACGCACAGGGAGGCTTTAGCGTAACGCTTGGGCCCTCGCAGAACACGCTTGTGTTTTCTTTTGTGGGCTATGAAACTGCGGAGATCCCTGTCGGATCTCAAACGATGCTATCGGTGTCCTTAAAGCCATCCGTAGCCGAAAGCGAGGCGATTGTCGTTACGGCTTTAGGGATTACCAAGCAGAAAAAGCAATTGGGCTTTTCGGTAACGGAGGTAAAAGGTTCAGAGTTGTCCAGAACCAATGAGATCAATCCGATTAACGCCTTACAGGGTCGTGTGGCCGGTGTTCAGATAGATATGGGCGGAGCAGGAGGTTTGATGGCTAATTCGAAGATTATCATCCGCGGTAATTCCACTTTGGGAACTAATAACCAGCCCATATTTGTTATTGACGGCGTTATTATGGACAACGATATCTTCAGTGGTACGGGACGTGATTTTGGAAATGACCTGAAGAATCTCAATATGGAGGATTTCGAGAGTGTGTCTGTGCTTAAAGGTTCTGCTGCTGCGGCTTTGTATGGTACCAGGGCGGTGAATGGTGTAATTTTGATTACCACCAAAAAGGGAAAACAACAAAAGGGGATAGGCGTAACGATAAACCAGTCTTTCAATATTACGGACCCTTATGCCGGGCCAGACTTCCAGAATGAGTTTGGAGGAGGTACGGTCGGAGATTTCTTCACCGATGCGAGGGATCCCAATTACAAACCAACAGAACGATGGACAACCAAAGTATTCCCGACGGATCCCATTTCCGGAAA
>JACFNM010000305.1 GCA_019454915.1 Chitinophagaceae bacterium | reverse complement strand
AACAGTTGAACGATAAATTGGATTAAGTCAGTTACTATCACTCCCCATAAACCACCAAACGTTACATAAAGCAAGGTCACCACCCCCGAAACCAAAATACCGGTCAGCATGGGGATCCCTCCCACCACATTAAGCAATACGCCTATTGCGGCCCATTTAGCGCCCACATCAAACACTTTCAGTATCACGCCCGTCCAGGCCATGATTTGCTGAGTAGGTAAATCATAACGGGTTTTGAGGTATTCCAGCGGTGATTGTATCATGAAGTTCTTGCGGAGCCGAACCCAATAAACCGGAAATATTTTAGCGCTGGATATGATGGCAATAGCCACCGGGAAGGCCCACCACATATACATGGTAAATCCATGCGTATAAGCTACCGCGGCGTAAGCTACGAAAACAGCCCCGCTATGACCAGATACATGATGCGATATCCCGGCCAGCCACCAGGGTAACTTCCCGCCGGCAACAAAATAGTCGTCCGAATCCTTACTCTTGAAATAAGACCATACGCCTACTACTAACATACTTAGAAAGAATAGGATGATAACGACCAGATCAAGCGAATTAAAGTTCATTTACAGATAATTTATTGAGCTTTAAATTATAGTTTTTGAAATGCTCCGGTTTTGAAACCGGTTGGTTTCTCCTTGTTCAAAAAATAATCGAAAAACAAATAAGCCACTTCATTGGATTCCCGATTAGGGCTATGGTCGGTACGGTTAGTCATTCCAACACGATGGGAATAACCCAGAAGTTGGTTTATTTTAACAGACCAATTAAGCGGTATCCATCTCTCCGGCTGGTCTGATGAACCACCGGAAACTAAGAAAGGGCGCGGCGCCATTAATGCATGCAGTTCATGAAGATCATATCCTTCTTTAATCAACTGCGGATAAAGTCCTCTGGCTTCAGGAACGAGCCCTGTTTGCCTCCAGGCATTCGTCCAGGGCGGAGGATAATAACCCAGGTACCAGGGTTCCCAATAATTGACCATCGAGCCCTTCGTTTCATCAAAAACGATTCCCGGATCCGACCACACCGCACAGGCAAATTTTTCAAAAAGACAGGAAGCAAACATGGCCCACTTACCTCCAAACGAATGGCCCATAATACCAATACGGGTGGAATCTACTTCGGGTCGCTTTGCGAGAACATACCAGGCATTAGCAGATGCGCAGGCTAACATTGACAAAGGCTCAACCCGGGCATGTTCAAGATCCGGGTAATATATGGAAAAGGTTCTTGCCTTCGACGCATTGGCCGTGCCCAGGGAAAGTGTCACAAATCCTCTCTCTGCAAGCTGTAGGGCAAAATCCCGGTAAGTCGGTTCTTTGCCGGTTCCTAAACCAATTGCTGTTTCAGGCTCATAAAAGACCGTAATCACTGCCGGTTTTTTCCCACCGGTTTTCGGCACCAGTAAATAACCATTTGTTTTTTCATTGGGCGTCCAAAAGAACCGGATGCCATATTGAATGAACGAACCCTTGTCCGTAGAATCCACCAATTCCATTTGCTGATCAACTAACAAAGGAGGCCATTCGCCCATAAGTTTGTGCCATCTCTCCCATATTTCTGCCCGCCGTTTAGCCCAATCATCTTTTGTAATCACCTCCCGACCGTTATAAAATCTCAAAGGCGAACGATAAGTTGCGTATTTGTTCCTGAAGGTATCGGGCGTCTCAAAATAAGGCGCCAGTTTCTCCCAGGTTTCCGATTGGCCATTGAATTCAGAAACCACGGGGTGCTGGCCCTTTATGGCATGCAGACCACAAAGGGTGCAGACGAAAACCAATATAGCAGTTTTTGCTACAAATTTCATTTTGAGCTTGTTTTGGCCGGTTTATCTCCCGGTAATCAAATAACCGGTTCCCATCCCAATTCGTAATCCCTTTTCCAGTAAGCGGCAGCTTCTGCGTTACCAAGGATATGTCCGTTGGTTTCATTAATTTTTAACTCTGTTCCGGTACGCAGGGCAATATTCCCCAATTGAGTCAGTAGCGTGCTCTTGTGTCCCGTTTCAATTTCAACATTTAATGGGGTATCTAGTTTGATGGCCTCAAAAAAATTCTGAATATGCAGGGCATCTAAATTCCTGGAAGGGTCCACCTTATTGCGGGGATCAATCTTAAATTCATCCTTCACATCCTTAATCAACTTATTATCAATATCATAAAGCTTGTAAGAATTTCCTCCGCCAATCACAACGGTTCCGGTTTCACCATAAAAAGCAACGCCCACACTGGTATCTTCAATCCCCCGTCCGTTACAGCTCCTGCCTTCCCATTCTATCATAGAGTTGTTGGGAAATTTCCAGGACATCACCTGGGTATCGGGTGTCTCCCAATCATCCTGGTAGCGAAAGCGTCCCCCGGTAGAATTGGCGCTAACCGGATATTCAACACCCATACCCCAGCGCAGGAGATCCACCATGTGTACGCCGTTATTTCCCGCTTCTCCGGTTCCCCAATTCCAGAACCAATGCCAGTTATAGTGAAGGATATTGTCTTTATATGTTGTACGGGGTGCAGGACCCTGCCAGAGATCAAAATTGAGCCAGGAAGGAACCTCTGCTTCTTTCCCCACACCAATCGGACCACGGTTGGCTGCATACCATCCTTTCCCATAGTACGGCCTGCCTATTACACCCGACTTTACTTCATTGATAGCGGCAATAACGTTTGGCCAGGACCGTCTCTGCGATCCCATCTGTACTTTTCTGTTATACTTTCTTGCAGCAGCTACCAGCAGTTCTCCTTCATGCGGGTTATGCGAACACGGCTTTTCAACGTATACATGTTTTCCGGCTTTACAGGCTAAGATAGCGGCAGGGGCATGCCAGTGGTCGGGGGTGGCTATCACCATGGCGTCGATGGATTTCTCCTCAAGCGCCTTGCGAAAATCAGAAGCTCCCTTTGGCTTCTTCTTCTGTATTCCATCAACGGCAGCTATACACTTTTCCATCGCACGACTGTCCACATCACTGATATAAGCTACTTCGCAATTAGATTGGCTGGCATAGTTTTTTGCTAACGCCAACCCCCGGGCATTCACGCCAACAACGCCGACTTTTATTCGTTCGTTCGCGCCCCGTATAGCAGCATAACTCTTAGCGCTAAAGCCTGGTAACACGCCGCCAATGGTAACCGCAGCCGTTGCGCCCATTGAATTCTTCAGGAAATTTCTTCTTGAACTTTTCATATAACTCTTTTTAATCGTTTATGTCTTCAGATTCTGAATTCTTGAAACCGATTGGATGTGATAAAAATCACCTCATCTTACGTTGAGTCGGGATCTCGTAGATGAGTAACCTGTGTAGCCAGCCTGATTTGCAGAAGCTTAGGGTACTATCGCAAATTCCCGACTAACTGAATTTATACCAAAATAGTCATTAAAGTTATAACCTCCATTATATGGCGGCATAAAATAGCTATTACAACGTTTGAAATTGTTTTCAGGAAAAAAGATTCTGCTTAATTAACTCAACAGTCCGGGTAAAAGCCTGACACAGAAGGGTTTAGAACAAACGTTTGTTTTTAATTTATCGAGATAATCCCTCTCAGAAAATGTAGCAACAAGACTTTAAACTGAATTTGAACCACGCCAATCCTGCTAATTTGTAATTAACTTACAGGGGATTTTAATGTTACTATATTTCACCTCCTCGCTCGTTTTATTTTCATTTATCATTTGTAACATCAAAACGGCCGCCTGTCTCCCCACTTCATAAAAATCCTCTACCACGGAGGCCACCGGCTTATAATCAAGGTACTTGAACAGGGGAAGATTGCCAAAATCAGTGAAATCAATTTTGTCTAACCGCTCCGGATATTTTCTCTTCAAAAAGGATATGGCATCAAGGGTAATATCATTCTTAAAAGTGAAAATGCCGGTGGGTGGTTGTTCCAATTTCATCAGCGCAAGCATGGCTTTTTCCGTTTCTTCTTCGGTAAAATTAACTTCCTGCACCAACTCAGAGTCAAACGCTATGGCGCTATTCTCCAAAGCCTGTTTATATCCCTCCAGTCGCGCCATGGAAATAGGCATTGTTTGGGGCCCCATAATATAGGCGATACGACGATGTCCTTTCTTAATAAGAAACCGGGTGGCTTTAAAGGCGCCTTCCACGTTATTTACAGACACGAAACAGGCATGCTCTTTCAATGGCTCCCTGACAATATATAAGACGGGTATCCCCACCGTCCTGCATTTCTCAAAAACCGTCATGTCGGTGGTATTCTTGGTAATAGCCGCTATCAGCCCATCCACACGGTTCCTGATCATCATATTAACCACACTCTCTTCTTTGCAGGTATTCTCATGCGACTGAGCAAGCAGGATATTATAGTTTTCTTTCCCGGCTATTGCTTCAATTCCATTAATCGCCTTCACAAAAAAATGATCCTGCAGATCAGGGATAATCAATCCGATGGTAAAACTCCTGTTCAATTTAAAATGACGTGCCGATTCATTCGCCACATAATTCCACTTATCGGCAAGCTCCCTCACTCTTTCACGGGTCAGCGTACTTATAGCCTGGTCGTTATTCAACGATTTGGACACCGTTGACACCGACATATTCAGTTTCCGGGCTATATCTTTTAAGGTGATCCCTTTTTTCATGACGTCCTTTTATTAATATTCTCCTGCATAAAGCTATGACAAATAATGGGCAATTCGAATTACTATCGTTTTTATCCGGTTGGTGGCAATTTCCGATAATTAATCTGTGCAGTTAAATCGGCAACAAACAAAAACGTTCTTTATAATAATTAAAGATCGGCAACTCTTATCGTTATCGGTGAGTAAAATTCAATTTTTATTGCGAATTTAGCCTGATGCCACGCAGATTCGGCTAATTCGGTTTCCGGCAACTTATGGAACATAACCGTATAATAATTGATTTGTAAGCTCATTAAAATTTCGTTTCAATCCACATGAAGAAAATCATCCACTGGACTCTCTGGACAGCCATCTCCTTAATGGGAGCGCTTGCGCTGGGCATTATTGCCCTGGAAAGAGGAGAGAA
>JACFNM010000304.1 GCA_019454915.1 Chitinophagaceae bacterium | reverse complement strand
ATATAGTGATAACGCCGGCTAAGTAGGATAGCGTCCAGGATTAGGGATGAGGAGCAATGCTTACCGCCCGCTAAAGAAATATTTCTTGTTTAATTTTTTTTAATACATTTGAAAAAAAAGGGAGCACGGTTTTGGCCGTGCCCGATGAAAAATTACAGAACATCACGGTTTTGGACGCCGGACGTTTGTACCTGTAACGTTGCTATCGTTCCCCTCTTTTTCTAGGGAATTTGGCGTTCCCCGTTCTTAACGGTCATCCTTATCGTCGTCTTTGGATGGCCATCTGCGAAAGAAGCTGTTACGTAACGGCCTGTTATAGCGCTAATACGAACGCTTTTTGTGTTTTTCTTAGACATTTTCTAAAAAAATATAGGTTAACAATAGCCAACTATTAGAGTGAGTGGCTTTTCTCACTTTCATCAAAGTTATTTTACGCTTCGGAATTAATCGTGTTCCACTTATTCACTCCTCGTGGAAAAGTGGATACGAATCAGCCCCGAAAGGCCTTTCCACAGGACGTATTTATGGATAAATTCTTTGCTTAAATTACGATTTGGTATGCTCACGGCTAAGTAATCGATTTTCTCTATGTGCATACAAGATGTACCCTACACTACCCTCGCCCTGATTCGTGTCTCACGAATCAGTAGCAGAATTGCGGACGAGAATGGTACGAGAGACACGTGTCATGGAAGGAAGGAGAACGACCGTCAATTATCCGTTAAATATTTTATGAGTGATTTGTAGTTAAATAGTTTTCCGGACTAAATCTTTGTCATTAGCTGGTCGTTTATGCCGGGAAACGTATTATTTTCGGGACGGAGTCCCGGGAGAACATATAGCATCCGAAGTCAGGAGACTTCGCACAGCGGGGGCTACCAGTAGATTAGTTTTGAGGAAATAAATTCACAGACAATTAGACTATCATCGGTTTCTATAAACACTACCATATATTTCTTCTTATAAGAAATGCATTTATAGCCTAGCGATAGTTACCCTGCACGGTAAGCATTCTTTAAAACCTGTAAAACGCCGGGTCTATCACTTCTCCACTTCCAGATAACTTTCCACCGGTTCGCAGGTACACACCAGGTTCCGGTCTCCATAGGTATTGTTTACCCTGGAGATACTCGGCCAGAATTTGTTGTGCGAAACGTAGGACAAGGGGAAGGCAGCTTCCTGCCGGGAGTAAGCGTGTTCCCATTCATTGGTACAGACCACCTGCATGGTATGAGGAGCATTTTTCAGCGGATTATCTGCTTTGTCTGATTTACGCTCTTCTATTGCTTTTATTTCGTGATAGATGTTGATCATAGCATCACAGAACCGGTCGAGTTCGGCCTTATCCTCACTTTCAGTAGGTTCAATCATCACCGTTCCCGGTACCGGAAAGCTCAACGTGGGTGCATGAAATCCGTAGTCCATTAATCGCTTGGCTACGTCTTCGGCTTCCACGCCGGAACTGCTTTTAAAGGGTCGCAGGTCTGCAATGAATTCATGCGCACAGGTGCCATTGTCTCCGAGATATAGAATATCAAAATACTTTTCCAGCCGCGCACGCATATAATTAGCGTTTAAAATAGCGTATGAAGTGGCTGCCTTTAATCCTTCTTCTCCCAGCATCCTGATATACCCGTAACTAATTACCAGTATAGAAGCAGAACCATAAGGCGAAGCGCTCACGGCATGATGAACGTTATCTCCCTGGCTCTCTGAATCATGGAGTGCCACATGAGATGGCAGGTATTTTGCGAGATGTTCTTTCACACAAATGGGTCCGACGCCCGGGCCTCCGCCACCATGGGGTATGGCAAAAGTTTTGTGTAAATTCAGGTGGCATACATCAGCGCCGATGGTTCCAGGTGAGGTAAGTCCGCATTGAGCATTCATATTAGCGCCATCCATATATACCTGTCCGCCATTATCGTGTACGATCCGGCAAATTTCTTTTATACTGGCCTCAAACACGCCGTGAGTAGAAGGATAGGTTACCATCAGCGCTGCCAGCGAATCGCTATAGGTTTCTGCTTTTGCTTTCAGGTCTGCTACATCAATATGCCCTTCCTCATCACTCTTTACGACCACTACCTTCATCCCGGCTAACACGGCAGATGCCGGGTTGGTTCCGTGAGCAGAAATGGGAATGAGCACTACGTTTCTTTTTTCATAACCATTGGCATGATGATAATTCCGGATAGTAAGGAGTCCGGCAAATTCTCCCTGGGCGCCGCTATTAGGCTGAACGCTGCATGCGTCTAACCCCGTAATCGTGCAGAGGTATTCGCTCAGTTCGTGAATGATTTGCTGATAGCCCTTCGTCTGATCCCAGGGAACAAAAGGATGGATGTTGGCGAATTCGGGCCAACTTACCGGTATCATTTCTGTGGCGGCATTCAGCTTCATGGTGCAACTTCCCAGTGATATCATCGAGGTGACGAGTGATAGGTCCTTGTTTTCAAGAAACCGGATATACCGCATCATCTGGCTTTCACTATGGTAGGTATTGAATACCGGATGGGTAAGATAACTGCTCTGCCGGATGGCGAAATCCGGTATAGCATGGAGAACTTCGTCCTCATGGATGGTAAGCGATACGCCGCTGTGTCCGGAAGCTTCGGCAAAAACAGAAAGTATATCGAGGATGTCTTTTTGGCTTGTGGTCTCGTCTATTGAAATACCGATATGTTTTTCATCGAAGTATCTGAAATTGATCTCCCTTGCTTCGGCTATGGATTTGATTTTTGATGCACTGTGTACTTCTATTTTTATGGTGTCGAAATAGTGAGCGTTGAGATTATTATAGCCCAATTCGCTCAAGCCGTCGGAAAGCGCTTTCGCAAGCACGGCTATTCTTGTTGCAATGGACTTCAACCTTTCCGGCCCGTGATAAACCGCATACATAGCTGCCATATTAGCCAGTAGCGCCTGGGCAGTACAAATATTGGACGTAGCTTTTTCTCTTTTGATATGCTGTTCCCTGGTTTGAAGCGCCATTCTCAAAGCTCTGTTACCGTGTGCATCAATACTCACGCCGATGATTCTTCCCGGAATATTCCTTTTAAATTCGTCTTTTGTTGCGAAGAAAGCGGCATGCGGCCCGCCAAAGCCTATGGGTACCCCGAAGCGTTGCGCCGAGCCAACAGCCACATCCGCCCCCAGTTCACCGGGGGGAGTAAGGAGGGTGAGCGCCAGCAAATCGGTCGCCGTCACCACATAACCATTTAACGCATGTACTTCTTCAATGAATTTTTGATAGGAATTGACGGAGCCATTGTTATCGGGGTATTGTACAATGGCGCCAAAAAAACTATCGTCTAACGTAGCCTGACTATAATCCCCAAAGACCAGGTCCACTCCGATTGGAAGAGCCCGTGTTTTAAGTACGTCAATGGTTTGCGGAAATAATGCGTTGTCAACAAAAAAGCGGGGTTTTACGGCGGGCATCGTCTTGTTTACATAATGAAATAACATGGACATGGCTTCTGCCGCCGCTGTTGCCTCGTCCAAAAGCGAAGCATTGCTGATGGGCAGCGCCGTAAGGTCCGAGACAACCGTCTGGAAGTTGAGCAGACTCTCCAGTCTTCCCTGAGAAATTTCTGCCTGGTAAGGGGTGTACTGTGTGTACCAACCCGGATTTTCAAAGATGTTTCTTTGGATAACAGTCGGAGTGATGGTACCGTAATATCCTTGTCCTATATAAGTCTTAAATAATTTATTGAGTTGTGCGGTTTTTTTTAATTCCTGCAGGTATTCGTATTCGTGCAGGGGAGAGGGTAGGGGTAGTGGCGCATTAAGCCGGATAGTGGACGGGATCGTCTTATCCAGAAGCTCCTCGATGGAATTAACACCGATGGTTTCAAGCATTAATTGCTTGTCGGTTTCATTGGGCCCAATATGTCTTGTCCGAAATTCATTTGCCTGATAATCAAATACATTCATGTGTCCGGGTTGTTGATTCTTTAAAAGAAGTGCAAATTTAGGATAAAGGATTTGATGAAATGCAGTTAGGGTGAAAGCGGGAAAGCTATTGGGGATAAACTTAACAACGGGTGTTTATAACTGATCGGTTACGTACTTACCAGGCAAATATTTAACTTTTTTCCAATTTACTGTTAATCAGTGCGTTATAAGGTTTGCCGTAAAACGGTTTTTTCAGGTATAATCCTTGCCAAAATAATAATTTGATAGTCTCCGTTAATTAACTGTTCTGACGGAGCCAGGGGAGCGATGATGATTATCTCCTCCTCCTTCTCAATTTAACAAGTCAAAAAAAAATTTTTATGCAAAAAAGAATGCATTTTCTCTGGTTGTTTTCACTGGGTCTTTTGATTTCATTTTCTGCCTGTAAAAAGGAGACCCCACCCGCGCAGCAGGAAGAGACTTCTGATATTCAGGTTCATGCTGACGACGAACTATTTGTTTCGTCAGAAATTGACCGGATATTTAATGACGCCAATGTACTATTAGAAGCAAATAATGTGAGCCCCCGTAACCAGGAAAATACTATCTGTGACGCTACGGTATCGGTTGACATTATCAGTGACCCTCAAACGATCACCATTAGCTTTAATGGCGGTCGTTGCATTACGAATCTGAAACGCGAAGGAGAGATAGTATTGTCGGCTAACAAAGGAATGAAATGGCAAAATGCGGGTTCTTCTTTTAAAGTTCGTTTCAATGATTTCAAACTGACGAGAAGCAGCGATAACAAAAGCATTACGATTAATGGTGATCAAACCTACACGAATCTAAATGGTGGATTGCTGTCCAATCTATCTTCCCTTGAATCTGTAGTGCATACCGTCGTGAGTAACGGACTATCCATTACCTTCCCGGATGGTTCAAAGCGTACCTGGCAGGTGTCTCAAAAAAGAGTATATACGTATGATAATGGTATCGTAGCTACCGTTACAGGTATGCGCACAGACAATGGCGATACACAGATAGCAGTTTGGGGTACTAATCGTTTTGGCACAAACTTCACCAGTTCCATTACTACGCCTTTAGTGATTCGGCAGGATTGTAATTTCC
>JACFNM010000303.1 GCA_019454915.1 Chitinophagaceae bacterium | reverse complement strand
AACTGAATATAATCCGTAACCAGCACCGACAGCATGCCGCCGAGGATCGTGTACAAAGCCACCCCTCCCAAAACGAGCGTCATCACCACTTCTAAGTAACCATGATCAAAACCGCATACAATAGAAAGAAAATCTCCGGCTTGGCGCAAAAAAACGCCCATATTCAATAATCCTCCCAACACTATCACAACTCCACAAGCCCACCGAACCTGTTTCCCAAACTTTTGTTCAAAAAATTCAGGGAGTGTAATCACTTTCTGATCCCGCAGCGGCTTAATACAGAAACCCGTGTAGCCAACAATAAACATAGAAGTGGCAATCGCTATTCCGGGGATAACACCCGCCAGTCCATACTTAAACCCCAGTTCTGCATTACCCATACAGGTAGCGATGCCGAATTCTGTAGCCGCAAGCGAAGCGATGCCGAGATAAACGTTTACACTTCTGTCTGCAATCAGAAAGTCGTCCACTTTGCGGATATACCTCTTAAGATAAAGCCCGACAAAGATAGTGCCGGCAAGATATAATAACACAATGGGCCCGTCTATCAGCCAGTTAAAATTGGTCATAAAAATATTTTAGCCGAATTGATTACGTGTTTTACGTTGCCAAATAATGCGGCATATAACCCGTAAAACCCGATATTTTCCAGCGATCATTCACTTTTCTGCAGTAATAGAGTGTTTGCCAGTTCATGGGTTGGGAACTGCCGTCGGATTTCACTATCCCTCCAAAAAACTTTTTATGCACCAACGCCACGTTTCCGTGTATTTCGATATCCCGCAAAACCGTCACCCGGAAAAAGGCCGTTTCAATGTCTTCTCCCCAGGTAAGTTTCTGAAATTCATGCGCCTGCCGGAGCCATTCGTCTCTATAAGCCTGCAATGTGGGGAACCCTAATCTCCAGGCATCCGGATTACCGATGCGTCCGGCGTCTATTCCGATGAAACAGTCTTCTACAAAGTCATCGGCTACCATGGCCCAGTCGGCACTGAGAAACGCCTTCGTGTCGCGGTCCACTAACATATTCCAGATGGCATGCCTGTCCTTGTCTGATTCAGGAAAAGGATTGGTTTTCATTAATCGTTTGGTTTGTTTGGAAATGTAAAGCGTAAATTGCCATTCGGTAAATATAAAGTATTAATCGCTAAAATACCGGGACTGCCGAAAGACTTTGATTAGAAAAATTACCATCTATATAGTATCTTTCTGTTTATACGAGGCAAATCATAACTCCGGGAGCAGCATATATTATCGCGCATCTGTTAATTCATATATGACCTTAAAGCGTACACTTCTTCTGATGCTCCTGCTGTTTGTAATTGGCCGGGGATTTGCCCAGTTACAGGAGCCCGGCCTGGCAGAACTGGCACAAAACAATCCCGATTCTGTTCTCACCTATTTAGGAAATCGCAAAGGAGTGGTCAGCAATTCAGAGGAGAAAGCCCGGAGATATTTCCTTACGGGCACGGCATACCTGCGTAAAGGCGAACTTGATTCAACTATCTTTTATTGGACGAACGCAAAGGAAATTTTTATAAAAAACAAGAATGCAGCAGGTATTATCCAAATAAATATTTCTTTAGCCGACATTTATCTCAAGCAGTCGCAACTATACAGAGCTACCGAACTGCTTTTAGAAGCTGATTCCATCAACCGGGAAAGTCCCGTTCCTTCTCTTCAGCCCGACCTGATTATGTCTCTGGGCAGCATTTATAAAAAATCGGCTGATTACGAAAAGTCTCTTTTATACCATCAACAAGCAGTTGAAGAATTCAGAAAACGGGGAGATACCTCCAATTATATCAAGTCTGTTTTTGCCCTGAGCATCATGTACCGGGTATTGAACATGGCTGATAGTAGCCTGGCTTTATTAAGGAGAGAAGAAGCTTTAATCAAACATCACCGTAGCAATATGCATCAAATCGCCATGTTTGAGGAACACATTGGCGAGTCCTACTTTATGTTAAAAAAATACAAGGAAGCTCTGCCCTATTTTAACAGGTCTTATGCCCGCCTGAAAGAACTCGGGACGGGACAGGAGTTAGCTTACCAGGCCTATTGTGTGGGTAAAACGAATACAGAATTAGAAAAATTTGATGCCGCCGAAAAATACCTGCTTGAAGCTTTTCGGATGAATGATAGTTTAAAAATTATCAATTTTCAATACGACATTGCCGGTACGCTTTCTTCGCTTTATGAAAAGAAAGGCGACTGGGCCAAGGCTCTTACATACCTGCGGATCTCAACAAACCTGAAAACAGAATTGGACTATCAAACCCAAATCAGGCAAATCAACGAGCTCAGAGAAAAATATGAGTCGGAAAAGCAGGGTAATGAGATATTGTTGCTCAAAACGCAAAACCAACTGAGCGAAACAAATACACACAGGATCAAACTGATCCAATATATTTTTATCATTCTTTTTATCGCCGCCGTGATCATCAGCTGGCTGCTGATAAACAGAGGCCGCTACAAGAGGAAGTTAGAAAAACAGGCGTTAAGAAATCGTATCGCTGCCGATCTGCACGATGACATTGGCTCCGCCCTCACCAGTATTGACATTCTCAGTCGTATTGCAATCGACAAAAACGATGGTCCCTCACTCGTGAATGATTACCTTATCAAGATCAGGCGGCAGGCGCAAAAGACGATGGACAGCATGAGTGATATTGTGTGGTCTGTAAACCCCGCCAATGACAGCTTTGAAAGTCTGCTGGCACGTATGCGCGAGTTTGGCGCCGAAATTTGTGACGCCAATCAAAAGCACCTGAACTTTATTGAACCCGCAAAAAAGGATATCGCCATAGCCGATGCCGGTAAGCGCAAAAATATTTTTCTTATTTTTAAGGAGACCATGAACAATGCATGTAAGCACAGCGGTGCAAACCATCTGAACGTAGAATTTGAACAAACAGCGAAAGGATTTCTGGTCATGACGATTCAGGATGACGGAACCGGATTTGATCAAAATGAAATGAAACGTGGAAACGGACTGAGGAATATGCAGGAACGTGCGCAGCAAATCGGCGGACAACTGTTTATTGAATCTATAAAAGAAAGGGGTACTTTGGTAAAATTAAAGTGTCCTCTGTAGTTTGGAGTCTACTTTAACATTTCTGCATAAATCCCTGATATAATCAGAGTAACATTAATTGTCACAAGTGACCCCGCAAGCGGGAACACTTGCGCCAGTGGAAGAAGTAAAAAACGTTTGTCGTTCGCGAAACAATCTCTGGGGTCCTAAAGTTAAGCTTTAACCTTTTTTTATGGATATATTGGGTAATTTGACCGGCTTATGGCTTGGTATACTACAACAAGATACCTGGAAGTTGATACTGATCGCCGGCTTGTTTACTGGCGGCTGGTACCGGTTTGTATTTTTGCTGTTATAGCTTTTCATGGCAACACCATACTGGCTGATTTAAAAAATACTGCCAATCCGGATGCTTATCACCCAGCTACCGAAGGCTATTTTCAGTTTTCAGAACATGTAACCGGTGGTGGTGACTTTGTTCTGCCCGCCAACAGAAAGCAAAAGGTACATAAGAATTTTAAACAGCATCTTTTTTCCGGTACAACTTGTCCGGTAACAGCCAATACCTGGGATCGTTCTTGTTCGGCTTCTTTAACGACTCTTCGTCCTGCCTATTATTCTTTACTTTATTTGTACTACCTGTTTTAGATAACAGCACGGCTTTTCCTGTTTTAGATAGCTTGTGGTTTGTAATATCCACAAGCCTGGTACTTCAGGCATGAAAACAAATAAGCCAACCACCAGGCTGTACCAACGGACTGAATAATTTTACCGAACAATTAAAGAACTTAATATGAAATGTCCTAATTGTAATGAAACATTGTTAATGACCGAAAGAAACAATATAGAAATTGATTACTGCCCTTCGTGCAGAGGAGTTTGGCTTGATAAGGGTGAATTGGATAAAATGCTTGAGTATGCAGCCCAACAAACAACGGTACCACAGCATAATCCACAACAAGGGCCTATGCCTGGGTATTACGATCAAAAACATAAATATTCGTACCCACCGCAACACGGCTATCAAAAGCCATATAAAAAGAAAGGCTTTTTAGGTGAATTGTTTGATTTTGATTAATCCGTCCTGCTTTTATCTACCTGCTGTAACAAACAAATATCGCCACTGGCACAAGTATTCCGCAGGATCACTTGTGCCAGCGGGAATAAAAGCAGCTTATAGAGAAAAACGGGAGACTACCTCCTACCCTCCTTTCAGCCAATTGCCCCGTGTTTCTTATTTTTACGCTGCTTAACCGGATTGCTATGGTAGTCAATACCGGATACAATGACTTATCGGATAATTGTTATGACGGATAGTATGAAGAAGTTTGGCCTGTTAACCGCGCTTTTGTTGGGCATCTTCTATGTAACCGCACAAACCGGAGTGGTATCTTTAAACAGGGCCTACCGGGACGTTACCTATAAGACCACAGAATCCGGCGAGTCGCTGAAACTGGATATCTTCCTTCCCGAATCGCTAACCACCACTACCTATCCGGTACTACTGTATATTCACGGCGGCGCATGGGTGAGGGGAAACAAGAATATGAACGAACCCTATTTTCGGAAGGCGCTCAGGGAAGCGGCCCTGAAAAATGGTTTTGCCGTGGTGAGTATTAATTACAGTTTACTGAATGACAGCACCCGATTCCCGGCGCCCATAGCGGACGTAAAAGATGCTACCCGATGGATATATGCCCATGCTGCAGCATATCATTTAGACACCCTGAACATCGGCGTATTGGGAGAGTCGGCGGGCTCGCACCTGGCCTTGTTAACGGCTTATACAAATGACGAAACATGGGAAGGCGACAAAAACCTGGAAGACCACGCGTCAAACGTGAATTACGTGATAAACAACTGCGGACCTACCGATATCAACAGCCTTCTGAAAACAGATGCGGGCTGGTTTACCATCCTGATAGCGAAACTATTTTTCCCAAAGAAAATTTTTGAACTGAGAAACCAACTGATCCTTCAAATGACTTCTCATCATATAGATGATGATAAGAAGAAGGTT
>JACFNM010000302.1 GCA_019454915.1 Chitinophagaceae bacterium | reverse complement strand
CGCTTTTCATTTTTATTCCATTATATACAGGCAGAGAATTTAATAGTACCGGAAACCAGGGCTGTTTTTGGGCGTAGGCTAAAACCTGCACCTCGCTATGCGTAGTCACCCGGTTTAGCGGCGACAAACCTGAACCGTCCACGATGTTGATTTCGTTTTCATCCACACCTTTATGCCTCCAGAATCGCCTGATGCGGGAAACGCCGGTGTCAGTAGACGCGGAAGCAGCTTCTTTCAAACCAATCGCCTTGAGCAACGCTTCTCCGTATAGATTAATGCTTTTCTTATTAAACCAATAAACGATGGAATCCAACGACGGAGATTTTTCCACGTGTATATTTTTGAATTCCCCGAAACTTCGTTCTTTAGGGGATTTGCGTATGATCAGAGAATCGGAAAGACCCGCCGTGATCAGTTTGCGCGATAATTCTCCGGTAAATTGTCGCACTCCGGACGGAAGTGCGCCGGAAATGACGAAAGCCGTTTCATTTACGGGTATCGTACCCTTAACGCTGCCCGCTTTTCCGGTTAGCGGAAAATAAATATAAGCATTGTCACCGGAACCTTTGGCGGCTGAATATGCTTCAGAAACTAACTGGTATTCGTATAGTTGAGGATCCGTCTCCATAATCCGCACCGGATCGCCTGGCTGCTTTCCCGATTGAAGCAAGAGATCAAACTGGTTTTCTCTCCAGTTGAGTGGGGCGGCTGCTGCACCGTAATAATTACCTATATCCTGCCAGACCCATCCGTCCGGGATATCCTGCGACGCCCAATTGTTCTTGATGATGATCAGGGTATCAATCCTCGCATCTTGTGCCTTTAACCAGGTGGTAATTCGTTCAAACAGCGCAGCAGCTTTCGTGTTTTCCCATCTTTCACTTCCCAGAGTAGGATCTCCCGAAGGGAAAATATACAGCGTATTTCCCTCCAGTGCAAAATATGTAGTAAACCTGAAGTCTTTTCCTAACACATCTAATGCGGCGGTGCTGGTGATTAGTTTTTGAGTGGAAGCGGGTGCCAATCCCGTGGTGGCTTTGCCCGCGAATATTACTCTCCCACTCGCCGACTCTGTTACATACAGTGAGCTTATAGCATACTTCAACTGAGGGTCCTGCTCAAACTGAGCAAAGGCTTTTGCGAGTTTTTGGGTCAAGGTTTGAGCATAGCTTTTCTGAAAGCCGGGTATCAAAATCATCGTCAACATCTGGATGGTGACTATCATTACAACGGGAGCGGGTAGTATCTGTTTCATAAAATGTTTATCCCTTGAAGAAGAATAACTAAATTTATGGTATTGAAAATGAAGATAAAGAGCCCTGACCAGAATACCGCTTCATCTGCCGGGGATTTTATGATTCAGAAAGATTATAAAGAAAATTAAGATGGACGACGGGAAGGAAACGCCGCATATACATGCTTCTATCATTACCATAGGTGATGAATTGTTAATCGGACAGGTAGTGGATACCAATAGTGCATGGATGGCGCGGGAACTTAATAAAACGGGTATTTGGTTAAGGAGGAGAGTTTCTATAGGCGACATAAAATCTGAAATTCAACAGGCGCTTGGTGAGGAGAGCCGTCACGCAGATATCATTCTGATTACGGGTGGCTTAGGTCCCACGGCTGATGACATTACCAAACCGGTATTGTGTGAGTATTTTGGCGGTACTATGGTAATGAATGAAGAGGCGCTGGAGAATGTGAGACAGATATTTTCGAAGTTTGATCGTCCATTGCTGGAGAGAAATATTCAGCAGGCTGAAGTGCCTGACAACTGTGTGGTGTTACAGAATAAGCGGGGTACCGCTCCGGGCATGTGGTTTGAGAAGGAAGGTAAAGTGTATGTGAGTATGCCAGGCGTGCCTCACGAAATGAAAGGGATGATGCTGGATGACGTAATCCCACGGCTGCAGAAGTATTTCAGGTTCCCCCATATTGACCACAGAACATTAATTACGTTTGGAATTGGAGAGTCATTCCTGGCCGAAACAATCAAAGAATGGGAGGCGGCGCTTCCTGTACATCTGAAGTTGGCCTATCTTCCCAACTACGGTATGGTTCGGTTGAGAATAACCGGAATTGATAGCGATGCGGACCGGCTGCAGCGGGAATTGAATGAACAGTTTGAAACTTTAAAAAAGCAGGTATCGGAATGGTTGATTACGGATAAGGACCTGCCTCTCGCGGAGGTAGTAGGTAATCACTTACTGAAAAATAAGAAAACGGTTGCTACTGCAGAGAGTTGTACGGGGGGATATATTGCCCATCTGATTACTTCCATTCCGGGTTCATCCGGCTGGTATAAAGGAACGATAGTGAGTTATGCCAATGAAATCAAAGAAAATGTGCTGGGTGTAAACGATCAAACGCTGCGATCGGTGGGTGCGGTAAGTGAGGATACCGTAAAGCAGATGGTAAAAGGGGTGCTCGACCGGTTGAATACGGATTATGCCGTTGCTACTTCCGGGATTATGGGCCCGGATGGCGGCACGGCGGAGAAGCCCGTAGGTACCGTTTGGGTGGCGGCGGGGAGCCGGAATGCGATTAAGGCAAAGCAATTCTTTTTTCGATACGACCGGGAGCGAAATATTGAAATGACCGCTTATCAGGCGTTGAATCTCCTTAGGATAATGGTCATCGAAGAGCAGAGAGATTAGCATCTGTGGAGCAATATTCGTGTCCATAGCGAGTTATTATACTGAAATTTCTTAACCTATCCGTTGACTGCTAATTTCATAGCAATACTTATCTTTGAATCTTTATGATAAACAAAATTTAAATATGGCGATAGTTGACCTGATTATGCCAAAACTGGGCGAAAGTGTGATGGAGGCTACGGTTCTTCGCTGGAATAAGAAACCGGGAGACCATGTACAATTAGATGAAACCATCCTGGAGATCGCTACAGACAAGGTGGATAGTGATATTCCGTCACCTTCCACAGGCATTATCGAGGAAGTGCTATTTCATGAGAATGACGTGGTTCCCGTGGGATCGGTTATTGCGCGGATTAGATCGGAGAACAATGTGGTGGAAAAGGTACCAGTAACCAATCCTGTTGTGAATGATGTGGAGGTTGACCGGGTGGAGACTCATCAGGAAGAAAAGCATGCCATTGAAAATATTCCCTATGTTCCGGCATCACCTGCACGTCACTCCGTGAAAACTTCGGGAGCAAGATTCTATTCACCGCTTGTACTCAATATAGCGGCCAACGAAGGGGTAAGTCTCGCTGAGTTAGAAAAAATTCCCGGCACCGGAAATGAAGGGCGGGTAACCAAGAAAGATATACTGCAATGGATAGCCGGCCGGTCAGCTTCAGACAGAAGCGCCGAACCGGTGAAAGAATTGCAAACCACGCCTGAATCTGTAGCGCTGAGAGAGTCTGAAGTGGCGCCTCCAACGGAGACAGCGATAGCTGAGATAGAAGAGAGCTTGACTGGGAATATAGAGGTGATTGAGATGGACCGCACGCGGAAATTGATTGCAAAGCACATGGTGGAAAGCAGGCGAACCAGCGCTCATGTAACCAGTTTTGCCGAGTGTGATGTTACCAATATGGTTTTATGGAGAGAAAAAGTGAAACAATCCTTTGAAAAGCAGGAGGGTGAAAAGTTGACGTTTACGCCGCTGTTTATTGAAGCGATTATAAAGTGTATTAAGAAATATCCCTGGCTCAATGCCAGCGTCAGAGGGGAGAAGATAATTCTGCATAAAGATATTAATATCAGTATGGCAACGGCGCTTCCCAACGGTAACCTCATTACGCCGGTTATTCAGGAGGCGGACATGCTGAATATTAGCGGGCTGGCAAAGAAGGTGAACCGGTTAGCTGATGCGGCGAGAAATAACCGGCTTCGGCCCGATGATGTTCAAAACGGCACTTTTACAGTAACGAATGTGGGCAATTTTGGAAGCCTTGCCGGTACGCCCATCATCAATCAGCCACAGGTTGCTATATTGGCTATTGGGGCTATCAAGAAACGCCCCGTGGTAGTTGAAACCAAACAGGGCGATAGTATTGCCATCCGCCACATGGTTTACCTGTCTCTTTCCTATGACCATCGGATTGTGGATGGGTCGCTGGGCTCTTCCTTTTTATCGGCTGTAGTTAATGAATTGGAAAATTTTGACATCAACAGGAGTTTTTAATTTTCCATTAAAGACCGCGGTGATCCTTTAAAGTCATTCCTCTTCCCTGCAATAGAGACTTTATCGTTTGTCCGAAAATAATAGGCGTCAGCGGACGTTTATTATGATTAACAGGCAGGTAACAGGATACGCAGACGGGTCATATTCCACTTGAAATGCCTTAGGTTTCCGAGGTTGGCATTCCGGTAGATTTTTCATAAATTCGGTAAACAATCCCTCACAATAATGAAGACTTTATCACAAACCTGGTTTGCGGAAGGCTATATTGATTTTGAGCTGAAGAAATATACCCTGCTGGCCTATCTTCAGGAAATACATAAGGAATTTACGCAGAACAAACTCTACCCCCAGCTTTCAGATATTATCTTTCACTACAATAATATCCTCCATTTTAAGCATAACAAAGAAAGCTTGCAGGAGCAGTTCCCGAAGCGTTTTACAGGGGTAAACCTGGATAAGCTACAATTGCTGTATGAAAAGATTATTGAAGACGATGAAATGATGAAGGAGTTGGAGGATATCATCGGCTATGCGGTGCGGGTAATGAATTCAACCATTAAGAGCGGAGCGGAGATTTATGAGTTTGTGGAAGATAAAATCAATATCGCACCCGTGGGAATTATTCCTTTAGAGAATAATGAAGGATATTTCTTCCTGTGTAACGGTTCTCACCATAATACTTTTGTATATGAATACCGCCTGAGTATTTTTGAACGGCATGACGAGAAGTACCGCAGCATCAAGACTTTCTTTATTTCTCAGTGGAAGAGAAATATTGCCAATACTTTTGAGCACATTAAAGCGGAGTTGATAAGGCACAGGAAGGAAATGGTGAATCCCGCTGTTTATTGTATCGAAACAGGTTTGAAATTTCCGCTTGAGGAGACTTTGCTGCCGGTG
>JACFNM010000301.1 GCA_019454915.1 Chitinophagaceae bacterium | reverse complement strand
AAGATGCACAAGCTACGATCAAGCGGCTGGAAAGCAAAAGGCTCCGGTTGCAAAGCTTATCGGCATATTCCAGGGAGAACGCAATAAGCCGGGATGCCACCAATGATTTTTTAAATGAAGCCATTAGTCAGCAACGCTTGCCTGTGAAAGCCCATTTTAATGTGCTGGTATGGACCAATGATAAAGATGAACTGAAGGATATAAAAAACCTGGTTTCATCAGGACTTGCGCAAATGGATGCGGTGGCCAGGATAGAAACGGCAGGCGCCCCGCAGATATATTGGGCGGGCATCCCCGGTAATGAACCTGATTTTCCTATGAACGACAGCTTCGACACCTTTGCAGAACAAGCCTGTTGTTTCTTCAACCTTGAAACCAATTACCGCTCTTCTTTATCGCCCGTGGGGCTTCGTTTGGGGGACCGGCTGACGGGCAGGCCGGTGCATGTGGACATCAGCGATGAGCCGATGAAAAAAGGCATCTGCACCAACCGGAACAAATTTATACTGGGCCCCAGCGGCAGCGGCAAATCTTTCTTCACCAACCATATGGTGCGCAGTTACTATGAACAGGGTACCCATATCGTACTGGTGGATGTAGGACATAGCTATAAAGGGCTTTGCGATATGATGAAAGGATACTATTTCACTTATGACGAAAAGAACCCCATAAAATTTAACCCCTTTTATATCGGCGAAGGCGACAGCCTGGACACGGAGAAAAAAGAGAGCATTAAAACTTTATTGCTGGCGCTTTGGAAAAAAGACAACGAGACCTTTAACCGAAGCGAATACGTAGCACTGTCCAACGCACTTCAATTGTATTATGAAAAGCTGGCAAAGGACAACAGTATCTTTCCCTGCTTCAACAGCTTTTACGAGTTTTTGCAGCACGAGTTTATCAAAAAGCTGGAACAGGACAGGGTTAAGGAAAAGGACTTTGATGTAAATAACTTTCTCTATGTATTGCGCCCTTATTACAAAGGCGGTGAATTTGATTACCTGCTGAATGCCACCGAAAACCTTGAGTTACTGAAAGAGCGGTTTATCGTTTTTGAACTGGATAACATCAAAGATCACCCGATATTATTCCCCGTTGTTACCATTATTATCATGGAGGTATTCATATCCAAAATGCGCAAGCTAAAAGGCATCCGTAAAATGATACTGATTGAAGAAGCATGGAAGGCGATTGCAAAGGAAGGCATGGCGGAGTATATCAAATACCTGTTCAAAACAGTACGGAAATTTTTTGGGGAAGCGATTGTTGTTACCCAGGAGGTGGAAGATATTATTTCATCTCCTGTTGTAAAACAAGCTATCATCAATAACAGCGACTGCAAGATACTCTTAGACCAATCCAAGTACCAGAACAAATTCGACCAGGTGCAGGAACTGCTTGGGCTGACCGAAAAGGAAAAAGCATTGATACTATCGGTCAACAAGGCCAATGATCCTGCCCGAAAGTATAAGGAGGTGTTCATATCACTGGGCGGGATGATGTCTAAAGTGTACAGAACGGAAGTGTCGCCCGAAGAATACTTTGTTTATACAACGGAGGAAAAAGAAAAAGTGAAAGTGACAGAATATGCCGCCCGTTATGGCAGCATGGAAAAAGGCATTGCGGCGCTGGTGCGGGATATGAATGAAGCATGACTGTTTAAAAGACAAAAGAAATGAAGAAGATATTAGTGTTAACGGCAACAATGGTTATGTTGGCCATAGCTCCTGTTCCAACCAGGGCGCAAATCCCCATTGTGGACATCATCAAAAAGGGTGTCGCAAAAGTGATCAAAGCTATAGACCTTCAAATACAACGGCAACAAAACAAGGTTATCTGGCTGCAGAATGCGCAAAAAACCCTGGAAAACACTATGTCCAAACTGAAGCTGCAGGAAATTTCCGACTGGACTGAAAAACAAAAGGAACTATACCAGGGATATTTTGACGAACTGCACAAGGTAAAAACCATCATCAGTTACTACCACCGCATCAAGGAAATAACACAAATGCAGGTGCGTATCGTGGAAAACTATAAAAGAGCATGGGGCCTGTTGCAACAGGACAAACATTTTACAGCAGATGAACTTGCCTATATGCAGAAAGTATATAGCGGCATACTGGCAGAAAGCATTAACAACCTCGACAGGCTGCTGCTGGTCATCAACTCATTTCAACTGCAGATGAGCGACGCAAAAAGACTGGAGCTTATCCATGCCGCGGCCGAAGGTATGGAAACCAACTACCACGACCTGGACCGGTTCAACCGTCAGAATATGATGCTGAGCCTGCAAAGGGCCAGAACGCAAAAAGACGTGGAGGTAGTGAAAAAATTGTACGGACTGAAATAAAAAACGATGAAAAAAATAATTACAATCCTGTTATGTATAGCCATGTTTTCAACGGCTGAAGCGCAGACCTGGGATGAATGGTTCAGGCAGAAAAAAACGCAGCGTAAATACCTGCTGGAACAGATCGCTGCTCTGAAAATGTATAACAGCTACCTGCAAAAAGGGTACGCCATCGTAAAGGACGGGCTGCACAGCATCGGACAGTTCAAAGACGGTGAATTGAACCTGCACGCCGGTTTCTTCCTTTCTCTGAAAACTGTAAACCCGAACATAAAAAAACATCCGTCCGCAAGGGCGATCGTGGATATGCAGTTGCAGATTGACAAGTTGATCAAGACATCGCGCAAACAAGTGGCGTCAGAAACTTATGTCACCGGAGCGGAAAGGCAATATATCTACAGGGTTTATGACCGCCTGCTGGATGACTGCCAGGCGACGATAGATGAACTGGAAACCATACTGACCGATAATGAGCTGGAGCTAAAAGACGATGAACGTACCCGCCGTTTAGACAAACTTCTGGCCGGTACCCATTCACAATGGTCATTTGCAAAAAATTTCACCAACAGCGTAGCCCTGCTGGCCGTTGCGAGAAAAAAAGAACAAAAGGATATTGAACACAGCCGTTTGTTATACGGCATCAAATGAAACGTGTATGAGAAAGAAACTACTGTTGCTGTTCATGATCATTGGCATAAACCCCTTCCTGTACGGGCAAAGCCAGGAAGTAGCGCAACTGCTGCTGAACGTGGAAAAGCTGGCGCAGCTGAAACAGATACTCAGCGACATGGAAAAAGGTTATGAGATCGTCAGCAAAGGCTACAATGCCGTCAAAGACCTGTCGCAGGGAAATTTCAGCCTGCACAAAACTTTTCTCGACGGGTTGATGGAAGTAAGCCCGGCAGTAAAAAAATACAAAAAAGTGGCAGACATCATCAACTACCAGTTGCTGCTGGTACGTGAATACAAAAATGCCTGGAGCCGTTTCAAACAAAGCGGCTATTTCAGCGATGATGAGATCGCTTACCTGGGAAGGGTGTACGACAACCTCTTCCGGCGCAGCCTGCGCAACCTGGATGAGCTCACGATGGTGGTAACAGCCGGCCAGCTACGCATGAGCGATGACGAACGCCTCAGCGCCATTGACCGCATTCACCTGGACATGCGCGACAAACTCGACTTCTTGCGAAGCTTCAACAATAACACCAGCCTGCTGGGACTTCAGCGGGCCAAAGAACTCAATGATGTGAAAACGATGCGTGGTATCTATGGTATAAAAGACTAAACAAAACGAAATATGGCAAAGTGGATGAGAACTGCCTGCATGGCGGTTGCGGGGATGGTATTGCCCTTTATAAGCCGGGCGCAGGACCTGGCGGATAAAATGAACGGTATGCAGGGTGTGCTGGAACAACTCTATGAAGATATGCTGCCCTTATGCAGCCAACTGATAAGCGTGGGCCAGGGAATTGCGGGTTTTGCGGCTACCTGGTACATAGCGTCCCGTGTATGGCGGCATATCGCCAATGCCGAACCGATAGACTTCTACCCCTTGTTCAGGCCCTTCGTGATCGGCTTCTGTATTATCATCTTTCCCTCAGTGATTGCACTTATGAATGGAATCCTGAAACCGACTGTTACAGCCACCTCCGACATGGTGAAGGGTTCCGACAAAGCGATTGCCGAACTCCTGAAACGCAAAGAAGAGGCGATCAAGGACTCGGTGCCATGGCAAATCTACGTCGGCGAATCCGGCAGCGGCGACAGGGACAGGTGGTACAAATATACCCATGACGATGCCGACCCTTCAGATGAAGGTTTTTTCGAGAGCATCGGCAACGACATCAGGTTCGCATTGGACAAAGCCCGTTACAACTTCCGCAATTCCATAAAGGAATGGATGAGTGAAGTGTTGCGGGTACTGTATGAAGCGGCGGCGCTTTGTATCAATACGCTCCGCACTTTTCAACTGGTGGTGCTGGCTATCCTGGGCCCGCTGGTATTCGGCATAGCCGTATTCGACGGCTTCCAGCATAGCCTTACCTCATGGATGGCCCGTTACATCAACATCTTTTTATGGTTGCCTGTCGCCAACATATTCGGCTTTATCATCGGTAACGTGCAGCAGAAAATGATAGAGCTGGATATTGAACAAATACAGCAGGCAGGCGATACCGTCTTCAGTTCTACCGACGCAGCCTATCTCGTATTCCTTATCATCGGTATTGTAGGCTACTTCACAGTTCCGTCTGTCGCCAATTATATCGTAAACGCCGGCAGTGCCGGGGCATTCGTTCAAAAGATCACCAACATGACAGCAGTAGGCGGCGGCAGGGTGGCATCCGCCGGTATGGCTGCGGGCATGGCGGTGGGTGGACGCGCCGTGGAAGGAGTGAAAAATATTGCCAAAACACCCGGGTACATCAGTGAAGGATACCACAGCAAAGACAATGCTGGCAGCAGCGGCAGCGGGGGGTATATGGCAGACAAGCTATCAGGTAAAAGCTAACACATCAAACCAATCTTTTTATGTTCAGAAAAACTAAAAGCATCAACGACGCATTCCGGCATATCCGCAGCTTCAGCCTGCTGCTGATAACCGGCTGCATACTCTTATGCTGTTACTGCATCTACAAAAGTTTCAGCATGGTCACAGCCACGCAGCAACGGATATACATCCTGGCCAACGGCAAGGCGCTGGAAGTTTTTTCCAGCGACCGCAGGGATAATATTCCGGT
>JACFNM010000300.1 GCA_019454915.1 Chitinophagaceae bacterium | reverse complement strand
ACTTTGTCCGCAAGGTTCTGTGTATTAGACTTGGTAGCCTGCGCTTCCTGCACAAGATTGATAACCCTGTTCAGGTAGCTGTCTTTTCCCACGGCTGTTACCTTGACTTTCAGCGCACCATCGCCATTGATAGAGCCTGCGATGACCTTTCCGTCTTTTTCCTTTTTTACGGGAACACTTTCTCCGGTAAGCATACTCTCGTTGATATACGAAAGCCCCTCCAGTACCAATCCATCGGCTGGAATTTTTTCACCCGGTTTTATGATAGCCGTTTCACCGCTTTGCAGGTCTTCGAGCTTTATCTTTACGGCTTCTCCGCCACGTTCCACGGTAACATCGTTGGGCAGCAAAGCCACCAATGACTGCAATGCCCGTGAAGCAGCCATTTGGGAACGCATTTCCAGCCAATGCCCTAACAGCATGATGTCAATAAGGGTTGCCAGTTCCCAAAAGAAGTCCATACCCTGCAAGCCAAATACAACGGCTACGGAATAGACATAGGCTACGGATATGGCAATGGCGACAAGGGTCATCATGCCTATGGCCTTGGCTTTTATCTCGCCAATCATTCCTTTTAGGAATGGCAAGCCTCCATAGCTATAAATCACAGTACCCAATGCCAGCAGAACATATTTATCGCCATTGAAAACAAGGGAGAAACCCAACCATTGCTGTATCATGTGTGACAGGAGCAGGATAGGGATTGTGATTACAAGACTTATCCAAAAACGTGTGAGGAAATCGCCTGTATGATGTCCCTCATGTTTATTAAAGTTTTCGTCAGCATGGACATGTTGAGAATGCCCATGTCCTGATGTGTGTTCATGAGAAGCTGACGCACCGCCAACGGGAACCAATGCCATGCCACAGAGCGGGCATTTGCCCGGCTCGTCTTTTAGCACCTGTGGGTGCATAGGACACGTGTATTTATTCATAACAAGATGTTTTAAAGTTATGTTGCACTTAATTTTTTTGCCATCTCATGGGTCATTTCTTCGGCATAAGTACCATAGGCATCAACAAGTACGCCTTTATTCTTACCATCATTGGATGATATGGCATAAATCACGGCATTGTTATCAGGACTGCTGTCGAGGCTTTCAAACCTATGAGTTTCCGTAACCGTAAAATCCTCCGGTTTTAGTTTCAAGCTCCTTGACGCACAGTAAAGGCAGTCTGGCAACAGACTAAAGTCCATACTGTACCCACGCTGTCTTAGGTCTTTAAGCGCCTGCACCATGTCATTGTACTGTACCATAGCTTTCAGACCTGTTATTTAATGGTTTCAACGGTACTGCCGCAGGTAAGCATCTGTGAGCCGTAATATGGATTTTTAACGGCATTCTCTTTACTTAGCCAATTGGCTCCCTTACCTCCATTGTACATAGGACAGTGCTGGTAATAAACGGGGGTATCCTGTTTAGACACTTTTGCCAATGTGTAGATGCTTCCAGAAAGTCCCGCAAAAGCACTTCTTTGTTTTGCAACGTCTTTTGATTTTGAAATGCTTTCCGCAATGGCTGTCAAGTCCTGCATCACTTTCATCCAAGCCGTATGTTCCTCTGCCGACAGCTTATTCATATCGACTGCTTTAAGGGACGCAGCCAATTCAGCGGCTTTGGCAGATGCGGTCACCGCATCGGTTTTTATCAAAGCGTCTTTCACTGAAAAGTAGTTGTCAAATACAGCTTTTAGCTGAGATTGGTTTTGGGCTGCATCTTTGTTAGCGGGTGCTGCCATTTGGCTATGGTCGTGATTGCCATGTCCAGCGTTCATGTCCATTCCCGCCTCCTTGTTTTTGGCAACCGTCTTAAAAGGTCTATCATACTGGCAGCAACCAGCCAGTTTAGCATATACGTCATCCGGCGCACGGAACTTCTCACTGTCATAACCCGCCAAAGCGATACGTTTCAGGATTTCATCCTGGTTTGTTTTGTCGCCGTCATACGTGAGCGTAGCCATCTTGGTATCTTTGTTCCAATCCACGCTGGCTACCTTTTTTACGTTACCTGCTTTTTCGATGGTGGTTTTGCACATACCACAATTGCCGTAAATCTTTACGGTTTCTGTTTTCGCATTCTTGATTTGTGCAAAACCGTTTATTGATGATAGTAACACGGCGATTACCATCACTATTTTTGATAATGATTTCATAATAATTACATTTTGAGAAACGGGGGATTGATAAACCCGTTTCTGTTTTAAATTTTAAGTAAATGATACAAATAGGGGATTTGCAAAAGCCGGAACAGCTTCTGACAGGACACACCTATGGCTATCAGGCCATAGTTTTAGCTTATTTTAGGCGGTAGCCAAATGGAGAAAAAGCCCGAAGAATAGTAGGCTTCTTTGAAACCGAATTTTTGCTTTTTAGCTGCTGCTAAGTGATTTTTTGCCTTTAATTCGATTATGGTTGGGACATTTAGGGAAGTGGTTGAAGCACCGCACCTGCAAGAGCTGTGTGAACAGCCGCACCCGCATTTGTCACTTTTGCATTTTTTACAGGATTTGCCCTTGCAACCTTTTTTATGTTCTGATTTTTTGGATTTCTCCTTTGAGCAGGAAGACTGCTCGGTCTTTGTTGAATTTTTGGAACAGGCATAGCTCTGACTTGGCATCATAAAGAAAACCAGACAGAACAACGTCAAAAAGCCTATATGTACTCTTAAATTTTTCAACACAACAAAGTTACTAATAAAATTGATTTTTTATATTGTTATTACGATTTTTTTTGTTATATAGGCAAAAAAATGATATATAAACAAAAAACGCTATATGCACAACAGACAATCAAACCATTTTCAGAATTGATAAAATGCCCTTTTTCGGCAATCTGACCTAATGGAAATTTGGTCGGAAAAAGGGCATTTCAAAAATTTGCTGGTTTAGACGTTCAAAGGTTCTATTTTGAAGCCTGCTTTTTGCACGGTGGATATTACTTCCTGCTCGGTAATGCCCTCTGACTTCACGGTAAGCACCTTGTCCTTGTTGGCAGTGTCCACTTCCCAATGGCAGATACCCTCTGCCTTGTCCAAGTGCGGTTTTACAGATGCTATACAACCGCCGCAATTAATGTTTGTCTTGAATTGAAATTGTTTATTTTCCATTACTAATAAATTTTAGAGTTATTGATAATGCAAATTTCAGTGCTATTTGGTTCAGAATTATTGTGTAATTTCTTATTTGATTTGTGATTTTTACTGTTTTACTTCTTCCACTTCAACCGCAGGCTGTTACTGACCACGCTCACGCTGCTCAATGCCATTGCCGCACCCGCAATCATAGGGTTAAGCAGGAACCCGTTAATAGGATAAAGGATACCTGCTGCTACAGGAATACCGATTAGGTTGTAAATAAACGCCCAAAACAGGTTTTGCTTGATGGTGGTTACGGTTTGTTTGGACAAACGTATTGCCTGTGGTATCTTGGTAAGGTCTGATGAAATGATGGTCATTTTGGCTACGTCCATTGCGATGTCGCTGCCTTTGCCCATTGCTATGCTTACATCGGCTGTTGCCATTGCGGTGCTGTCGTTGATACCATCGCCCACCATTGCCACAACCTTTCCTTTCTTTTGCAGTTCTTTCACAAAATCGGCTTTGTGCTGTGGCAAAACTTCGGCTTTGTAATGCTTGATGCCCGTCTGCTCCGCAATGGCTTTAGCGGTAGCTTCATTATCTCCGGTCAGCATATACAGGTCAATTCCCATTTCCTGCATTTCCCGGATAGCCTGCACCGATGTTTCCTTAATATTATCGGCGATGGCAATTACAGCAAGTGCCTGTTTGCTGTTTGCAAACCAAATAACGGTTTTGGACTGTTTGCCCCATTCTTCGGCCTGGTCTTGTAATTCTCCAGCAATGGTAATGTTGTTTTCTGCCAATAGCTTTTTGTTGCCTACATAATAGGTTTCGTTGTCATGGTCTGCTTTTGCGCCTTTGCCCGTAATGCTGTCGAACATGGATAGAGAGGTCGCTGCCGTACCGTCAAGATGCTTCACTACGGCTTCTGCCAATGGGTGCTCGGATTGTTTTTCGATACTCAAAAGGATTTCTTTTGCGGTGTCCTCATTGTTCAGCCATTTAATGCCTGTTACCTGTGGTCTTCCCTCGGTGATAGTTCCGGTTTTGTCCAGTACGATGGCATTTACTTTTTTAGCTAACTCCAAACTTTCGGCATCCTTTATCAAAATACCATTTTCAGCACCTTTGCCAACGCCCACCATAATAGCGGTAGGTGTTGCTAAGCCCAAAGCACAGGGGCAGGCAATGACCAATACCGTAACGGCTGCCAACAGACCTTGAACAACCCCGTTTTCGCCTCCCAAAATCAACCATAAGGTAAATGTCAGGACTGCAATACCTATCACCGTCGGAACAAAGATGCCCGCAATCCTATCGACCAGTTTCTGTACGGGTGCTTTGCTTCCCTGTGCATCCTGCACCATTTTGATGATGTGGGCAAGCATGGTTTCTTTGCCCACTTTTACCGCCTTGAACCGGAAGCTGCCTTTTTGGTTAATCGTTCCTGCAAATACCTTTTCGTTTTCCTTTTTCAATACAGGTACAGGCTCACCGCTTAACATGCTTTCGTCCACATATGAATTGCCCGATATGACCATGCCGTCTACCGCAATCTTTTCACCGGGCTTTACAAGTATCACATCGCCTGCGCTTACGTCTTCAATAGCGGTCTGCTTTTCCGTTCCGTCCACCTGTACCACGAGGACAGTTTTCGGTTGCAAGCCCATCAGCTTTTTAATGGCTGAAGATGTGTTGCCTTTGGCTCTTTCTTCTAAAAGTTTCCCTAAGAGGATGAATGCGATAATAACGGCTGCGGCTTCAAAATAAACGTGGGCATGCAGTCCCCGTTGATGCCAAAAGTCGGCAAACAGCGTATTGAATACACTGAACAGGTAAGCAATACCTGTACTTAATGCAACTAACGTATCCATATTGGCAGAACGGTGTTTTGCCTGCTTCCACGCATTGATAAAGAAGTCTTTACCTAACCATAAAACTACCGGAGTGGCGAATGCCCACATTACTTCATTACCGTAAGGCATATCCATAAAGAACATACCGATTACCACCACAGGTAAAGAGAGGA
>JACFNM010000299.1 GCA_019454915.1 Chitinophagaceae bacterium | reverse complement strand
AATGTAAATATCAAGATAGCAGGAAATGAGATAGTCTGGAAGCTATTGGACGATTCCTCCTACCAGAAAGCCTGTAATGATATCAAGCCTCAGCAATGGGATAACCCGGACCTCATCCGGAGAACCTACCAGCAACTGACTGAAACGGCGATATATAAAGCGTATATTGCCATACCCGAACGAAACAAAAAATCAGAAAGAGATATCCTCGAATTCATTTTCACCGATCTGATGCTGGCTGACGAGGTATTCGTTTCGGGAATGGAAGACAACTTTATCCACTGGGATGACGACGCCGAAATGATGAACCAGCTTGTCCTTAATCTTTTGCAGAAACCCGGCTCCTACAACTTTCAGGATTTGCTGGGAAATGAAAAAAGAAAATTTGCCTACGACTTACTGGACGCCGTAATCAACAGGGAAGCTTTTTGTATGGAACTTATCCGCCCCAAATTAAAAAACTGGGACGCGGAACGGATAGCGTTGCTTGATATGATCCTCATGAAAATGGGACTTTGCGAATTTCTCTACTTTGAAACCATTCCCACCAAAGTTACCATCAATGAATACATTGACCTGGCAAAAGCCTATAGCACTCCCCAAAGCGGCCAGTTCGTAAACGGTATCCTGGATAATATCCATAAAGAGCTGCTTGCCCAGAACAAACTTCATAAGACGTCTTATAAAAAAACTCAAAATTAAGGCCGGTCATGGCTCTCTCTTATGATTTCAATTGCCTACCTTTGCCAGTTCAAAACAGGGTGTATGAAATATAGGAACACACTACTGGCGGTCATTCTTGGAACAACGGCTCTGCTAGGCTGTGACGCGCCGGCGAATAACCAGGCGAATGAGCCCGCCCCCTCAGCTAATCAGGCAAGCGATTCCCAGTCCATTACGTCTATTCAATGGCTCGACTCAACTTCCTTAGACAAAGGAGTCGTTACGGAAGGCGAAAAAGTGGAAATCGTTTACCATTTCAAAAATACGGGGGAAAAACCTTTGATTATCAAAGACGTACGCCCCTCCTGTGGCTGCACCGTCGCCGAAAAGCCATTAGAGCCGATAGCGCCGGGCAAAGAAGGAAGCATCAAAGCCATTTTTGACAGCCAAAACAGACCCGGGCCGGCACACAAAACCCTGACGGTTATCGCCAATACGGAACCGGCTAATTATGCATTAACCTTTAACGTTGTTGTAAATAAGAAAAGTTAGTCCTTATTATTTAAACCATACACATGAATCATTATTTAGTTCTATTACAAAGTGGAGGCGGGAATGCTCAGGCAATGCAGATGATTATGCTCGTCGGCATCATTGCCGTATTTTACTTCTTTATGATCCGTCCGCAAACGAAAAAAGCAAAAGAAGCCAAAAACTTTCAAAACAGTCTCCAAAGAGGCGACCGGATCGTTACCATTGCCGGAATACACGGTAAAATAGAGAAAATTGAAGATAATACAATTCAATTAGAAGTAAGTCCGGGCAGCTATCTTAAGATAGAGAAGAGCGCCGTGAGCATGGAATGGAGCAAGCAATTAAACAGTGGCGTCTCCACAGGTGGAAAATAGACAAAACAGATAACTTACATTTGTATCCGGAGTACGAAAGTATTCCGGATTTTTTTATTTCACAATTTACCATTTGTGTTGAAAGTTGGTTTAACAGGAGGTATAGGATCGGGGAAAACTACGGTGGCTCACGTTTTTGAGTTATTGGACATCCCCGTGTTCTATGCCGATACGGTGGCAAAGCATATCATGAATGAAGACGAAAATCTAAAAAAACAAATCATAGCCTATTTCGGCGAATCTTCTTACATCAATGGAATGTTAAACCGTCCATTGATATCTTCGGCTGTTTTCCAAGATGAAGAAAAATTAAACTTTCTGAATTCGATTATCCATCCGGCAACCCTGAGAGCAGCGGGCACATGGATGGAGAAACAAACGAGTCCCTATGTATTGAAAGAAGCAGCGCTCATTTTTGAGACTGGTTCACAGGAAGAACTGGATTACGTGATAGGGGTATATGCTCCCCAATCACTGCGCATCCAACGAACCATGCAACGTGATCAAACGACAAGAGGAGCCGTACTGCAACGAATGCGCAACCAGATAAATGAGGAGATGAAAATGAAACTGTGTGATTTTATCATCTACAATGATGAACAGCAACTGGTCATTCCCCAGGTTATCGCACTGCATGAAAAATTATTGGGTATAAAATAACCGGATCAAAGTTCTGGTACGCTTATCCAACAAATTCCTTAAGCGTTTCAACCACTATATCCACCTCCTCCCTGGTATTGAACCTGCTGAAAGAAAAGCGTACTGCCGTTCTGTCTGACTGCGGATAAACAGCCTGCAATACGTGAGAACCATGAATAGCTCCGCTGGAGCAGGCACTACCGCCTGAAGCACAAATATTATTGATATCCAGATTAAACAGCAACATCTCCGATTTTTCGGTTTTAGGCAGGCTCACATTCAAAACTGTATACAGACTCTCCCCCGCATAATCTCCGTTAAATCCAACATCTTTCAGGTTGTTCCTTAGTTGCTCGGTCATATAACGTTTCAGAGACTGGATGTATTCGCTTTCTTCTAAACGCTTTGCCGCCGCTATTTCCAACGCTTTTGCAAAACCTACGATGCCGTATACATTTTCCGTTCCGGCTCTCATATTTCGCTCCTGCCCTCCCCCGTGAATAAAAGGTTCTGTTTTTATCGCATCGTTAATGTACAGGATGCCTGTTCCCTTTGGCCCATGAAACTTGTGCGCAGAGGCGGCGATAAAGTGAACCGGCGTATTTTTTAAATCTATGTCGTAATGGGCCACCGTTTGTACCGTATCGGAATGGAAAATGGCATCATATTTTTCACATATAGCCCCCACAGCATTTAAGTCGAGTAAATTGCCAATCTCATTATTGGCATGCATGAGCGTAACCAGCGTCTTTTCTTTTTGGGATGACAATAACATCTCCAAACTTCCCAGGTCTACATGTCCGTTCGGCAGTAACCGGACAAACTGCACCTGCACTTCTCCCCTCCTATGCAGGTATTCTACCGTATGCAGCACGGCATGATGTTCTATGGGCGACGTTATAATCCGCTTACAGCCCAGATCCCACACCGAAGCGGTGATCGCCGCATTCGAGCTTTCTGTTCCGCCGCTGGTAAAAAAAATACCAGAAGGTGAGGCATTGAGTATTTGAGCAACCGATTTTCTGGCCTTTTCAATAGCAAGTTTACATTCTCTTCCATACGAATAGATAGACGACGGATTTCCATATTTTTCCGTCAGGAAAGGCATCATAGCGTCCAGCACTTCCGGCGCCAGGGCGGTGGTGGCCGCATTATCAAAATAGATTCTTCTTTGCACGTGACTTCATTTTATAATCAAGTCTGAGATCGTTGCCCGTTTACAAATCATGAAGTTATTTGGATTCCCTGATATCCTGCATCAGGCGCAAAGCAATATTATTGGCAGTAGATTCAAAATTACTCTCGGCATAGATACGAATGATAGGTTCGGTATTACTGGTTCGCAGATGTACCCAATCCTGGTCAAACTCTATCCTTAATCCATCTTCCGTATTAATCGGCTGATTTTTATACTTAGCTTTTATCTTTTCGAATATCTTCTTCACGTCCACTCCTTCTTCCAACTCCAGCTTATTCTTACTGATGAAATAGTCGGGATAAGTCTTTCTCAATTGCTTAATACTCTTGTTCGACCTGGCCAGATGGGATAAAAATAAAGCAATCCCCACCAATGCATCTCTCCCGTAATGTAAATCGGGCATAATGATACCGCCATTACCCTCTCCTCCAATCACCGCATTAACTTCCTTCATCCGGGATACAACATTCACTTCACCTACCGCACTGGGAAAATACTGCCCGCCGTGTTTCAACGTCACGTCTTTTAAAGCCCTCGTAGAGGATAAATTACTAACCGTATTTCCCGGCCGGGTACTCAGCACATAATCTGCAACAGCCACCAATGTATATTCTTCGCCGAACATAGTGCCGTCTTCACATACAAAACAAAGCCGGTCCACATCCGGGTCTACGGCAATACCGAGGTTAGCCCGCGTCCTCGTAACCATATTACTCAATTCTACCAAATTCTCCGGTAGCGGTTCCGGGTTGTGAGCAAACTTCCCCGTCACTTCTTCATTGATAACCGTTATATTCTCGCCAGCCACCCCCAATGCCTTCAATAATTCAGGCACAAATATCGCCCCGGTACTGTTAACCGGATCCAATACAATTTTGAAATTCTTTGCCCTGATGGCTGTCGTATCAACCAATGGGAGAGACAGAATCGCATCAATATGCTTATGAAGATAAGAATCATCCTCCGTCACGGTACCGAGCTTATCCACCGGAGAAAACTCAAAATCGGCTTTTTCCGCTTTCTCCAACACGATTTTCCCGTCACCACCCGAAATGAACTCTCCTTTATGGTTGAGCAACTTGAGCGCATTCCATTCCTTAGGATTGTGGCTCGCTGTAAGAATGATTCCTCCGTCTGCCTTTTCCATCACTACGGCCATTTCAACAGTAGGCGTAGTACTTAATCCCAGATTCACTACATCAATACCTAACGCCGTCAACGTACTGACGACGATATTTTGTATCAGCTCACCACTAATTCTCCCATCTCTTCCGATCACCACTTTCTTACTGCCATTTTTTTCAAGAAGCCAGCTTCCATAAGCCGCCGTGAATTTTACCACATCCAACGGCGAAAGTGTTTCTCCGGGCTTTCCGCCTATAGTGCCCCTTATGCCGGAAATACTCTTAATCAATGCCACTTTTCTTATTCATTTTTGTGGATGCAAACATAATTTAAATTTTCAAAATCCTTTCGCATCATTTTAACCGTGATTTTGCAATAGCTCCAACAACTACTTCAAGTTGTGTTGCTTTTCTGAGCGGCATTCCGGCAACCTCCCCACAAAACGCCCTAGCAGGCATCTTTCATCCGGGTTTTTGACTTTCTTCACCGTTTTCCCGTTTACTGTAAAAATTGGGTTGAAACCGAATGTGGAGAATTCGAAGATAAACGGTAATGAAATAGTCCGATTAATTAACTTTCCGATTTTCA
>JACFNM010000298.1 GCA_019454915.1 Chitinophagaceae bacterium | reverse complement strand
AGCGAGGGGTATTCACCTGTTATTAATTTTCCCTGGTAGTTAATAGCCCCATCATTGTCAGGTAGCCTCACAATAAAAATTCCACTTTGGCTCCAGGCTCCTGTGATGAAGTCTCTTTGCGAGCCATCGTTAAATGAATACTTATTATATGGTACAATAAAATCACCATCCTTGTTTATCAATGCATAGGAACTTCCTTTTCTTATAAGTGCTGCCCCTTTATTAAAAGGATCCAGATCGTCCGCATCAATCACCTTTGCATCAGGGTGTACATCGCCCGGTTGCAGGCCGCTGCTGTTATTTGTGCTGCCGGCTTTGGGCTTATCAATGGCGCTGCTCCCTTCCTTTTTCGATACGTTTTCCCCATTGTTATTCGTTTTTTCAGACGTGTCGGCGCCTGCCGGGGTCTTTTTCTTCTTACGGGGAAACAGGGTCTTGATCGTTTTGTCGGCCGTAGTGATTATTTCAGCCGTATTTTCAACTGCTTCCTGGGCTTCCTGTATTCTCTTACTGGTTTTTGTGGTTTGTGCCGGTAATTGTACGGCAAATAAAATGGCCGCAAGAATCAGGCAGAGTTGAATTTTCATAACCGTGTTTTTAACGTGCTCTAATTAACAATGAATAAGACTACCTCCGGGGAGATAGGGAAGAGCTTCTCATGGAGGATATTTATGATTTTCGATGGGTTATCTGTTTACAACAGTCCGCTTTTCATATACAGTCCGAAAATAATACTCACATGGGGTGTTTATTATACAGACTTATTATTCGCCATTCTGAACTTATTATTCGTGTGTTCCTGACCCGATTATGTTGATTTGGAAGCGTTCCCGGGGAGCTATTTCAACCGACCCGTTTGAATCAAACTAATTTTACGATTTTGGAATAAAAAAACTATTTTACTCTAAATTTTGAAGCATGCCGCTCCTCAAAACCCCGCATTCTGCCTGTATCCTGCTTCAGATGGCTGCCACCTTCATCGTTACCTGTTACAATAATGCTCATATATGAAACAGAACCGCATATTCCGAAGCCTATCATTCCAACCAATGGTAGGCATGTCACTGATGGGACTATTTTGCGTTATTTCCGGTGTCGTCTTCCCGCAGCAAGCCGTTATTGACTCGTTGCAAAAGGAATTGGAGCTTCATCCTGCTCATGACTCTGTAAGGCTTACTATCTTAAACGAAATGGTATACGCTTATTACGGCATCAATCCCGACAAAGGACTGGAGACGGCTGACCGGGCGATAGAATTGGCTACTGCTTTGAATATTCCGGGGAAATTGGCGGCTTCCTATTCCAATAAAGGGGTCAATTACTGGGCAAAGGGAAATGATAGTTTGGCGTTGGATATGTATCTTAAAGCCCTTTCCATTCATGCTGCTTCGGGTAACGCAGCCGGTATGGCAACCATGTACAATAACATCGGGCTACTCTACTTCAATAAGTCGCTGTATGATAAAGCCATTGAGTATCATCAGAAAGCGGTGGATAAACTTAAATTGTTAGGCGACTCTTCCCGCTTAGCCATAGCGCTAAACAACACGGGGGTAGACTATCAATACCTTGCTGACTACCCGAAAGCCGTAGATTATTACCTGCAGGCCCTGAGTGTATATAACAAGTCCGGTGGCCCGCAGCGTGCGGGTAAGGTGGAGGCCGATGTCTATAGCAATTTAGGCATCGTATATAAAAACATGGAGGAATATAGTTCGGCTATTGCCTACCAGGAGAAGGCGTTGACTATTTATGAAAAACTGAATAACCGGCAAAGTATGGCTGCCTGCTATGGAAATTTAGGCGTGGTTTTCGATTTGCAGATGCAGCATGAGAAGGCCATCGAATATTATCAGAAGGCATTGGCAGTCAATGAAGTTTTGGGAAACCAGCGTCGGATCGCCTCGGACCTTACCAATATTGCTATTGCCTACACCGAGATGAAGCAGTATGAAAAAGCGCTACCCTATTTACAACGAACCCTGGCGATTTATAGGGTTGCGGATGATAAAAACGGTGCGTCCATAACCCTGTCGAAAATTGGAGAAATCTACCTCCATGCACCGGATTCCATTCTATTACAGCAGCAGATTAATCCTGCCGAACGGTATAAGATCGCAGAGCAGTACCAGCAGGAGGCTTTCCAGTTGGCTAAAGACATAGGAGCTTTGGACCGGCAGGCCGAAGCGCTTCAGAATTTAGGTAACTTATATGAAGCGGCCGGTCAAACCAAAAAAGCGCTGGTATCTTATAAACAGTACCAGGTACTCAGGGATAGTATTTTGAATGATGAAATGAAAGTGGAAATTGCCAAAAAGGTTACTGCCTTCGAGTTTGAGAAGAAGGAAGCGCTCTTAGTTCATGAACACGATAAACAATTTGCCTTAGCTGAGGCTGAAATAAACCGGCAACGGGTCATTCGTAATGCCGCCATCGCAGGTGTTGCCGGATTGGCTATTGTATTTCTATTTAGCTTTAGATTGTATAAGAAGAAACGGGATGCCGAGGAAAAGCGAAAGGATATTGAATTTAAGATGCAGGTGACCGATATAGAAATGAAAGCGCTCCGCTCTCAGATGAACCCTCATTTTATTTTCAATGCGCTTAATTCTATTCGTCACTACGTCGCTCAAAACAATATTAAACTGGCAGAAGAATACCTCGTACGGTTTTCCTTACTGATGCGCCAGGTATTTGAGAACTCAAACCACAAAAAAGTTCCACTGGCCGACGACTTACACGCGCTCGAGTTGTACATGCAAATAGAAGCAGCAAGGCTTGACAATAAATTTAATTACCAGATTCACATTGACAGTATCATAGATACTGAAAACACGATGATACCTCCATTGCTGTTGCAACCCTTTGTTGAGAATAGCATCTGGCACGGAATAACACCTAAGGCAGCGGGGGATGGACTCATAAAAATAAATATCGCCCGGCAATCGGAAATGATTCGCTGTGTGATAGAAGATAACGGAGTGGGCATCGGAACAGAAAGAACGCCCATATACGAAGAAGAAAAAGAAAGCCCTTCCGGAATCGGTATTACAAGAGCCCGAATAAATCTATTAAATCATGAACAAAAGGCAAATGCCTCTTTGTATATGTATCCGCTGGATAATGGAACTAAGGTAGAGATCAACCTGCCGTTTGAACTTAATTTTTAAATTTTCTTTTATGTTGAACTGCATCATAGTTGAAGATGAACGCCCCAGTGCTGATATTTTATCCGGCATGTTAAAAGAACAGTTTGGCGAAGAACTGAAAATAGTAGCTTGTTGTGAAACCGTGGACATAGCCCTGGAGAAGATTGAGTCGCTTACACCCGAGTTGATTTTCCTGGATGTACAAATAGGTAATCAAACCGGCTTTGACCTCCTACGGCAGATAGATTACAAAAGCAAGCAAATTATTTTTACCACGGCTTACGAGAAGTATGCTATCCAGGCTTTTAAGTTTAGTGCAACAGACTACTTGCTGAAGCCTGTGTCGGCGGCAGATTTGCGGCGTGCCGTGTCAAAAGCCCTGAAAGAGAAATTTGAAACGGACAGTTATAAAAAGATTGAAACCCTGCTAAAAAATATTTATCATAAAGACCGGCAGAAGATTTGTATTCCCGATTTGAGTGGATTTAATATTGTAGAGATAAGCGATATCATCCGGTGTGAATCGAATATTAATTATACTACGATTTATGTCAGAGCGTCTAACCCGATAACCGTTGCCAAAAGTTTAAAAGAATTTGAAAAAATGCTTGGTGATTTCAATTTCTTTCGCGTTCATAATTCGCATCTTATCAACATGTCTTATGTGAAGAGCTATAATCGTTCCAAAGGAGGATTTGTGCAACTCACCAACGGAGAAGAAGTGGAAGTTTCTGTAAGAAGAAAAGAAGATTTTATCAGGAGGATCATGCAGGTATAGCGAAGTATATTGGAGGCAATAACGGAGTGAGGATACATTTATTCTATATTTGAAAAATGTCTCTTGTCCAGTTGTTCAAAAATTTATGTCCCTTTGTCAGACCTTACCGCTGGCTGATTGCGGCCACACTGTTTCTCACGCTGACGGGTTCCTTCACTGCCCAGGTCAATGCGTTGATCTTAAAATATACGGTTGATGAAGTGAATAAGCTGGTAGAAGCGGGCAAGGGGTTAGCCGGGGGAAAACCATTCTCCCCGATAAGATTACCGCGTTGGTTGGATTGAGCGGGGTGGGAAAAAGTACGATTATCAATTTGCTGGATAAATTCTATTAGCCCACAACGGGAGAGATATTTTTGGATGGTGTTCCTTTAAGAGTATGTGACACAAAATATTTGATGAATAATGTCGGCATGGTATTGCAGCGAAACCATATTTTTTAGCGGAACCATTGAAGAAAATACCCGGTATGGCAATCCGGATGCAACCGATGAGGATGTATGTAAAGCTGCGAGGCAGGCTTATATTCATGACCAGGTAATGGAGTTGCCCGATAAGCTCGGGAGTAATGCGCTGCTTTTTTTCGGCGGACAACAACAGCGAATAGCCATCGCCGGAATGTTTTGAAAAATCCGCCCATCATCTTTTTAGATGAGCCCACTGCGAGCCTGGATGCCATTGCGACCGATCGGATCAAGGACAGTCTGGACGCCATCCAGAAAGGAAGAACCGTCATCATCACAGGAAGCCGTCGGAATCATGGTTTACCCCAGTAGCGCATCTCTATGTTGCCATCTTCTTATTGCGGGGCAGTCGTCGGTTTATAGAACGGGACCGTAAAACTGTACAAATAATCAATTTCGCGGTTATGGGAAACGGCAGGTTCCCATTCTTTCACAGACTTGAGCAGTTTCACCACTTCTTCCTGCAATAGGGGATTGGCTTTGTTAGTGAAATTAATGTGGGTAAGCCTCCCCGCTTTATTGATCAGAAATTCAAAAGAAACATCCCCTTCTATATCTTTCTTAAGCGCCTCTTCAGGATAGAATAGGGACTCTTCTATAAAACTTTCAAAATCATATTCACCCCGGGGACATGGCTTTTTTTCTATGCGACAGTTACTGCCTGTTTCAATGCCTAGTGTATCGAAACAGGTGAGATCATCAAGCGTATTGTTTACGTATTTTTCTATGGTGGAAGATTT
>JACFNM010000297.1 GCA_019454915.1 Chitinophagaceae bacterium | reverse complement strand
GGGAAGCCCCCATTTGTCTACCCGTTGTTTACCGTTCTTATCCGGTACGGGGCGCATGCCTAAATCCTTACCGGTATATGGATCTTTGAAAGGCTCCATTTTATCGGAATAGGTATTCTTATCAATGTAAACTCTGTTCTCGTGATAAGGCAATGTCTCTCCAAATCCGCCTATGCGCATGGTCCAGCTTCCGGGCTCCACGAGCGCTGCTTTGAGTTCCATGCCGATTGATAGTTCTTCCGCCGAACGGTTATACCCTCCCCGGTGTCCTCCCCCCTGGTAACCGAATCCACGCAGATAATTTCTCTTGTCGCCAAACAAATTCCGGTAACGGGGGATGTAGATTCCGTTGGGTCGTCTTCCAAAAGTATATTGATCTTCGTAACCTTCCATGATTCCGCCAGCGCCAACACCGAGATGGTGATCCATCACGTTATGTCCTAATTCTCCGCTGCTGCTTCCTAATCCATCCGGCCAGATGTCCGTGGCCGAGTTCATCAAAACCCATGCGCTGTTCAAAGCCGATGCATTCAGGAAAACGATTTTGGCGTTGTAAGTATATGTCTGATTGTTTTCTGCATCGAGAACTTCCACGCCGGTGGCTCTTTTTTTATCCTTATCGTAAAGGATTTGAGTGACGATGCTCCAGGGGCGCAGGGTGAGGTTTCCCGTTTTCATCGCCGCCGGCAACGTGGAGGATTGCGTACTGAAATAGGCGCCATAGGGGCAACCCAGCCAGCATTTGTTTCGGAACTGGCAGTTTTGCCTGCCCTGCTTTTCAAAAGGCACGGTAATGTTTGCCGTCCTCCCGATGATCATGGTTCTTTTCCCCTGATATTTTTCTTTTATCCTTGCGGCTACATCTTTTTCCACACAGGTCATTTCCATAGGCGGCAGGAACTGGCCGTCGGGCAACTGTACCAACCCTTCCTTTGAGCCGCTTATTCCCGCAAAACGTTCCACATAATCATACCAGGGGGCGATGTCTTTGTATCGAATAGGCCAGTCTATGGCTATACCTTCTTTGGCATTGGCTTCGAAATCAATATCGGAAAGGCGGTAACTTTGCCTGCCCCAGGTTAAAGAACGACCGCCCACATGGTAGCCCCGAAACCAATCGAAGCGCTTAATTTCCGTGTAAGGACACTCCTTATCCTTCACCCAGAAATCCAGGTTGGTTTCGTTCAGGGGATAATCACGTTTCAATACGGGATAATCCTCGATCATTTGCTGCGTCCTTCCTCCCCGGTGAGGAAAATCCCAGGGATCTTTGGTCGCATTGACATAATCTTTTACGTGTTCTACATTTCGCCCTCTCTCCAGCATCAACACTTTCAATCCTTTTTCGGAAAGTTCTTTAGCTGCCCATCCTCCGCTGATTCCGGAGCCTATCACGATGGCGTCAAAAGTATTTTCAGGCATAATCGGTTACTTATTTACCGGTGAATTAATGATAATGATTTTTATACGTCACAAATCATAACGCCTTCCCTTAAAGAAGCCAACTGTCCTTCTGCATCTTTGGGTGTGGGGATGAATTCCTGGGCTACATATCCTTTAAAACCCAGGTCAATAATGGCTTTCATAATGGCGGGATAATATAGCTCCTGTGACTGATTGATTTCTCTCCTGCCCGGAACCCCGCCGGTGTGGAAATGAGAAAGGTACGAAAAGTTCTCTCTTATCGTTCTGATCACGTCGCCCTCGTCTATCTGCATGTGATAAATATCATACAGGAGTTTAAAATTTTCAGATCCGATTCTTTTGCACAATTCCACTCCCCAGGCTGTTTTATCACACTGATAATCTTTATGATCAATCTTGCTGTTCAGTAATTCCATCACTAAGGTAACCTTATGTTTCTCAGCTAACCCTATTACTTTTTTGAGTCCTTCCATACAGTTTTTCCATCCCGTTTCATCATCGAGGTTTCTGCGGCTCCCGCTGAAACAAATCAACTGTTTATAGCCTGCTTTAGCCACCAGGGGAATCATTTCTGTATAATTTTTTATCAGCTTAGCGTGGAACTCAGTGTGATTCCATCCATCCACCAGGTTAATTTCTGCGCCATTACACATAGAGGAGTATAGTCCGTGCTTTTGCAACACGGGCCAATCTTTCGGGCCCACAAGGTCAATGGCCTCTATACCGATCTTTTTTGCGGCCACACAAAATTCTTCCAGTGGAATATCATTATAACACCAACGACATACGGAGTGGTGAATGTTGCCTTTTAGTCGGGTAACTTCCTTTACCTTTGTCTGAGGATCATTTCCTGAAAAAGCCGGGTGGGCGGCGCCCATGGCAAGAGATCCCAAAACGATGTTTTTAATAGCCCGTCTGCGGGGGTGTGATTGAGAATCGGCCATAACCAGAATTGTTCAATAAGTTACAAAATAATAAATACGAATTAAAGGATCAGCTGATTGTGAAAAAACAAGCCGCGATAAATGTAAATGTTTTATTTTTATTCTTCTTCTGAATTTTACGTTCAATATAATTTTTTTGTGAAACTGGATTAAAAAATATACACATGAAAAGAAAGTTACGAATGGGAATGATTGGTGGAGGCAAGGGCGCCTTCATCGGGGCAGTCCATCGCATTGCCGCCAATATGGACGGGCTGATAGAATTATCCGCCGGCGCTTTAAGTTCCCGACCGGAGGTGGCGCTCGAATCAGGCAGGTCGCTGATGTTGCCGGAAGACCGCATTTATCCGTCTTATGAAGAGATGCTGGAAAAAGAAAGCCGTTTGCCCGCCGATAAGCGTATTGACTTTGTGTCTATTGTTACGCCCAATTTTGCACATTTTGGCCCGGCTATGCTGGCTTTGGAGAAGGGCTTTCATGTGGTGATTGATAAACCGATTACTTTCTCGCTTGATGAAGCGAAGAAACTACAGAAGAAGGTGGAAGAAACCGGGCTGGCACTATGTCTCACGCACACGTATTCCGGTTATCCCCTGGTGAAGCAGGCGAAGCAAATGGTAAGAGAAGGATTACTCGGAAAAATAAGGAAAGTGTGGGTAGAATATCCTCAGGGATGGCTGAGCGGATTGACAGAAAAAGAAGGGAATGCGCAGGCTGCCTGGAGAACGGATCCGGCTAAATCGGGCAAGAGCAGTTGTATGGGCGATATCGGTACGCATGCAGCCCACCTGGCAGAATATATTACCGGTCTTAAAATTACAAGATTATGTGCGGATCTGAACATCATGGTGGATGGCAGAGCGCTGGATGATGATGGAAATGTGCTATTAAAATTTGACAACGGCGCTGCCGGCGTGCTGATGGCATCACAGGTGGCAGCCGGCGAAGAGAACGCGCTTAAAATCCGGATTTATGGCGAAAAGGGGGGACTGGAATGGGCACAGCAGGAACCCAATACTTTGTTGGTGAAATGGCTGGATCAACCCACACAGATATACCGCACCGGCGCGGGATACCTTGGAAGTTATGCCAAGCATAATACCCGCACGCCCGGAGGTCATCCGGAAGGATATTTAGAAGCCTTTGGCAATATATACCGCAACTTTGCGCTCACCGTGTCTGCCAAAATGAATGGTGAACAACCCACTAAAGAAATGCTGGATTTCCCCACTGTAGAAGAAGGCGTGAGAGGGATGGCTTTTATTGACAACGTGATTAAGAGTGGCTCCAGCAACGAAAAATGGACAATTTTTGAAGTATAATAAAATTTTAGCATTATGACGAATATTCAGGGGCCTGCCATATTTCTGGCCCAGTTTTTAGGAGACGCTGCACCGTTTAACAGTTTGAAATCTATTTGTAAATGGGCTGCCGATCTCGGTTATGTTGGTGTTCAGCTTCCTACATGGGACAGCCGGATTATTGATCTGAAAAAAGCCGCAGAAAGCAAGGCTTACGCGGATGAGTTAAAAGGTACCATTCAGGAAGCGGGGCTTCAGATTACGGAATTGTCCACGCACCTGCAGGGACAATTAGTAGCTGTTCATCCGGCTTACAATGATCTTTTCGACGGTTTTGCGCCGGCCGAATACCATGGTAATGCCAAAGCCCGTACAGAATGGGCTGTTCAGCAACTGAAATATGCCGCTAAAGCATCCAAAAACTTAGGCTTAAAAGCGCACGGAACCTTCAGTGGCGCCTTATTATGGCATACGGTTTATCCCTGGCCCCAGCGTCCCGCAGGACTGGTAGAAACAGGCTTCACCGAGTTGGCGAAAAGGTGGTTGCCGATACTGAATGAGTTTGACGAAAACGGCGTGGATCTGTGTTACGAAATCCATCCGGGAGAAGACCTGCATGATGGTATTTCTTATGAAATGTTCCTGGAGAAAGTAAACCATCATCCACGGGCCTGTTTGTTATACGATCCGAGTCACTTCGTATTGCAGTGTCTGAATTATCTCGATTATATAGATAATTATCATGAACGCATCCGCATGTTCCATGTGAAGGATGCCGAATTCAATCCCACCGGCAAACAAGGTGTGTATGGCGGCTACCAGGGTTGGGTAGAAAGAGCGGGGCGGTTCCGTTCCTTAGGCGACGGGCAGGTAGATTTCAAATCCATATTCAGTAAACTGGCTGCCTATAATTATGCGGGCTGGGCAGTGCTGGAATGGGAATGTGCAATTAAACATCCCGAAGCGGGTGCTGCCGAAGGAGCGCCATTTATCAAGAATCATATTATCCGGGTTACGGAAAAAGCCTTTGATGACTTTGCCGGTACGGGTAGTGATGAAAAATTTAATCGAAAGGTTTTAGGACTCGAGTAGGATTAATTCGGATATTTACGTCCTTATTTTTGATAAACGATGACATTAAAAAAAGTTAGTATGAAAAAAGTGGTAGCAATCGTCTCCATTATTGCCTTCGGTTACGCATGCGGAAGCGGACCGGCTGAAGTGAAAAAACCGATCAGTGTAAATGTGAATCCGCAAATTGGCGAGGGCAGTACAACGGCAAATGCCAGTGCGGCTTCCGGAAGTGAAGCGGGCGCCACCGCTGCTGCCGCCCCGGCAAAGGACGGTAAAGCGTTAATAGCAAGTTCTGATTGTCTGGCATGCCATACAGAACATAACAAGCTGGTTGGACCTTCTTATGAAGAAGTGGCTCATAAATACAAAGAAGCCGATATTCCGATGCTGGTAAAAAAAATTATAGACGGTGG
>JACFNM010000296.1 GCA_019454915.1 Chitinophagaceae bacterium | reverse complement strand
AATCCGGATTGTGTTGCAACACTTCTTTTTCAAGACGGCATTGTTCCGGATAAAATGCTATTTCCGTGATATAGAGATTCTTACCTATTGGGTGTTTGTCCAGTTTTGCCCGCAATGCCGATGGCAGTGTCCAGTGTATTTTCCCAGCTGATTCTGTTTTATAACTTGCGTATTGAATATCTTTTTCCACTACAAGAACCGGTTTATTAGCGTTAAAAGTAGAATTATTTTAACCGTGAATCATAATTTTTGCTATTCTTTTTATAACAATTAACATTGACGAAATTTTAAATTTGATTAACCTTTGACGCAATTCGGCAAATAAACTCATCACAGAAATATGCAGCATTTACCCTTAATTGATCTAATCGTAATCCTTGTCTATTTAATCAGTATGGTTTTGGTTGGAGTTTATTTCTCCAGAAAAAATAAAAATGCTACTCAGTTTACCACGGCATCCGGTAATATCCCGGGCTGGGCATTGGGTATCTCGTTATATGCTACTTTCTTAAGCAGTAATACTTTTCTCGGCGTACCGGGAAAAGCCTATGGCAGCAACTGGAATTCGCTGGTTTTTAGCCTTGCCATGCCTTTTGCCGCCTATTTCGCCACACGGTTTTTTGTTCCGTTTTACAGAAGTCATGGAGAAGTGAGCGCTTATACCCACCTCGAGAAAAGATTTGGACCCTGGGCGCGTACTTACGCGATGGTTTGTTTTATCATGACCCAGCTTGTTCGCATGGGTTCTATATTTTTCGGCATCGCCCTGACCCTGCAGGCGCTGACCGGAGTGGACATGAAGACCATCATGATTGTGACCGGAATCTGTATAATCATCTATACAGTCATGGGTGGTATGGAAGCCGTAATATGGACGGAAGTGATACAGGGTATCATTAAAACAGCCGGGGCGCTGATAGTGTTGGGTATTGTTTTGTATGAAATGAAAGGAGGCGTGGCAGAGATAGTGCGTATAGGAGTAGCCGATGAGAAATTTGGATTGGGCAGTTTTTCTCTCACAGACTTTAGCGGGCCGACTTTTTGGGTTATTTTTCTTTACGGCTTCTTTATTAACCTGAACAATTTCGGGATGGATCAGAATTATGTGCAGCGTTATCATACAGCCCGCAGCGCGAAGGAAGCGGGTAGAAGCGTTTGGCTTTGTGTATACTGGTACGTGCCGGTTTCGCTGTTGTTTTTTATCATTGGCACTTCTTTATACGCTTATTTTAGCCAGCATCCAGAGTTATTAGATGTGGTGAAGCAGCAGGTGGCCGCAGAAAAAGGCGTAGCGATAGAAACCCTGAAGCCGGAGGATTACGGCGATAAAATTCTGCCCTACTTTATGGTACTGAAGGTTCCCAAAGGATTGGTGGGTTTGATCATCGCAGCCATATTGAGCGCTGCCATGAGTACCATCAGCAGTGGCATGAACAGTTCAGCTACGGTTTTCCTGAAGGATATTTATCAGCGTTATTTTAATCCGAATCCCGGGGCGAAAAAAGAGATGACTATTTTATATACGGTCACGGGATTGACGGGAGTTATCTCTATCGTATTTGGGATCGCAATGATTGGGGTGAAAAGTATACTGGATTTGTGGTGGGAGCTTTCGGGTATATTATCCGGCGGTATGCTGGGATTGTTTTTACTGGGAATGATAGCGAAAAAAGCCCGGAATGCGGAAGCAATCATCGGAACCACCGTTGGTATTTTAGTGATTATATGGATGTCGGTGTCCAAATATTTTCCTCCGGAATTAGCACGCCTCAAGAGTCCGTTTCATGTGAATATGATAGTGGTGATCGGCACGCTGACGATTTTTCTTGTAGGTGTATTGGCAACCAGGCTGCGCAGAAGATGAGTATACCCCCGTTGGGAAAGACTCTATTCATTTGGAGCGAGGCAATATAATTATTGGAAAAAGACGCAGGTGTGCGTCAATATTATTAGAAAAGTGAATAGTAATTTGATTATATAGATATTAAAACCGATAAATTTTATGTCAAAAAGATTTGTCCCCGTAATGATTACGCCCTTTACCCATGAAGCAAGACTGGATTTTGATATGCTGAAAGTATTAATTGATTATTATATAGCTGCGGGTGTGAAAGGCTTGTTTGCTAATTGTCTTTCCAGTGAGATGTACAGCATTACCAATGAAGAACGCCTGGCGCTTACGCGGGCAGTGGTTGAACATGTAAACGGAAGGGTTCCGGTAGTGGCCACGGGCTCTTTCGGACGTACAATAGAAGACAAGGCCGAGTTTGTGAAAAAGATTTATGATACAGGTGTTGAGTCTGTAGTATTGATAACCGGCCATTATGCTGCGATAGATGAAGGAGATGATGTGCTATTGAAGAACTTCGATAAGACGCTTTCTCTTACCGGTAATGTGCCCCTGGGTCTTTACGAATGTCCTTCACCCTATAAAAGAGTGATAACGCCTGAAGTATTGAAGACGCTGGTCTCTACCGGCCGGATGCTTTATCACAAAGATACCTGTTGTGATGAGGCTTTAGTGAAGGCCAAGTTAGACGCTATTAAGGGAACGGCTATGCAGTTTTTCGATGCACATACGCCCAATGCCGTAAGCTCTCTAAAGGCCGGCGCAGCAGGTATGTCTTCTATATCCGGCAATTTTTATCCCGAAATTTTAGTTTGGCTGGTGAATCACGTAGAAGATCCTGCCAAACAGGAAGAGGTGGACTGGTTGCAAGAGGAATTGCGTAAAGTAGATCCGCTGATACATATCGCCTATCCCATGAGTGCAAAGTATTTTATGCACCTGAGAGGATTGCCTATTCATCTTGTTAGCAGAAACTATACTTTTGATCCGACTCCTGAACAGAAAAAGGTGCTGGAAGAAATTCATGACACTTTTAATTCCTGGATTGAAAGATTAGGGATTCGGGAGATACAGTATAAAGACGTTGCCTGATAACGATTCGTATTCAAATTTGAAATCTAGAATCTCATTATGACGCCTAAATTATTTGCTGTTATTGCTCTTTGTATTTTTGCTTCCTGTGCAGGAACGCAACAAAAGGAAGAACCTCAAAAAGATCAGACGGACATGAATGTTGCCGGTAACTCCTTTGTGAAGGGTTATTTTTTTACTACTCCGGCTCCTTTTGCGGAATGCCACGCTTCTACCATTGTTAAATTGCGGAATGGTGAATTTATGGCGGCATGGTTTGGCGGGCAAAAGGAGGGTACGGATGATGTAGGTATATGGCTGGTTCAGGGTAAGCCCGGAAACTGGTCGCAACCGGTACAGATTGCCAAGATTCGCAATGATGCACACTGGAACCCGGTTTTGTTTCAGTCGCCGGAAGGGAAAATATTTCTCTTTTTTAAGGTAGGTAAGAAGATCCCCTCCTGGGAAACCTGGGTGAAAACTTCGGACAACAATGGTAAGACCTGGTCGGAAGCCACAGAGTTGGTTCAGGGCGATAAAGGCGGCAGAGGACCCGTTCGGAACAAACCGATAATTACATCTGCAGGATTATGGATTGCCGGCGCTTCTCATGAAGAAGGCCGATGGGATGCTTTTGCAGACATCAGCAGCGATGGCGGTAAAACCTGGACGGCTGCGCCCTACATAGATATAGACCGGAAGAACTTTAAGGGGAAAGGAGTTATACAGCCCACTTTGTGGGAATCAGTGCGCGGAAAAGTCCACATGTTGCTCCGTAGTTCAGAAGGTATCATTTACCGTAGCGATTCGGAAGATGGCGGTAAAACATGGTCTAAGGGCTATGAATCCGGGCTTCCCAATCCGAATAGCGGTATTGACTTAACAAAATTACCCGACGGAACGCTGGTATTGGCCTATAATCCCGATTCGACCAACTGGGGATCACGCTCCCCGCTTTCTCTGGCTTTGTCATTCGACAATGGCGTTACCTGGCCCAAAATACTGGACATTGACAGTGGTGACCCGAAGGATGAATTCTCCTATCCCGGTGTTATAAGCTACGGCGATACTATTGCCGTTAGTTATACCTGGAACCGGAAGAATATTGCCTATTGGATTGGCACAAAAGACGCGCTGATTAAGGCGGCAAAAGACCGGTAGATGAAAAAGTCCACCTTCTTTTTAAATCGCATGTTACCCGTGGCGCTTGCTTTTGGAACGGCGTGGGCGGTGCGCGGGCAGTTTGGCCATGAATATGGCGCCACCTGGGCTGCTGCTGTTGGTATCCTGGTATTATTAGCCGTTTGTAACCGGGAAGACTGGTTTGAGGGCTTACCCGTGATTGTAGTATTAGGAGCATTAGCCTGGGGCTCCGGAGGGATGATCAGCTATGGAAAAGTGGTGGGATATGGTTTTGCACCTGACTTCCTGAATACGGGCTACGGTTTGCTGATGCTGGCCATCATCGGAGGGCTGTATGGATTTATAGGAGGTGGCATTACGGGACTAGCATTATCGGCCAGTCCGGATAAAAAAGTTGACTGGGCGGGACTTTTTACCCAGATGGTAGCAGGAGGCTGCTTATTCTATGGGTTCTTCATCAATCAACTGGAATGGTTAATGACGCCGCCGCGTTCCGAGTTATGGGCCGCATGTATGGGTGCCGCGCTGGCTTTGGGCTGGTATTTGTATCGAAACGGATTTTCAGCGGCCTTGCGGGTAGCTTTCTTCTCAGCCCTGGGTGCAGGCTTTGGATTTGGCTTCGGCAACTTTCTCCAGAGAATGGGGTACAGTTCCGGCATTAAGTTCAACTGGTGGAATGTCATGGAATATTCTATCGGATTTTTTGGCGGATTGGGAATAGCCTACGGCGTATTTTCGAATTCAAAATGGCCGGTTTCGGTGAAGGCTGATAAAATGTCCAATAACGTCGCCTGGGTATTTTTAGTGATGGTACTTCCGGTGATTAATCTTTTGAATGTTGTTACTCAAGAAAAATTACTGGCAACCGGCAAAGGAATAAACGTGGGAGACCCTGCCGTGTTTGCGGTGGACTGGCAGACTGCGATCTGGGTGATGTCTTTGTTATTTATATTGTTTTCTATTTATTTTTTCAGACCATCTGTACAAATCGGCTTCACGCGTAAAAGGGCAATTGTTTTTGGCTTATTTTTCCTGACCTGGTACATTATCATCAGCAATGCACTATATGCTATATGGTTGGTTCCGGAATTCAGTTCACAGCATTTATACTGGATGAATCTGATAGTAATAGGAGCTTTG
>JACFNM010000295.1 GCA_019454915.1 Chitinophagaceae bacterium | reverse complement strand
GTAAGGCGCCGTACTGGAAAGAGCATTTGATTGATGAAGACTCCGGTGTAGGAATCAATATTGTGGCTAAAGACATCAATAACGACCGGCGTCCTGATATTATCATCGCTAACAAGAACGGAATATTTTTCTTTGAAAACATGATGGACTGGAAAGAATAGGATCGGTGAATGATTCCATTTGAATAATACTAGCCTTAGATAATCAGCGGCTGCGTTAAGCGTAATAGTATAACTCAGATCTACGTGAATCTTACTTCACCTCTACCGCAACTTCATCCGACTTTCCATATTCGTTGACAGCCCTGAATAATATCTTATCGCCTATAGACACATTCTTCAGCAAAATATATGCTATATCTGTTCCGTTTGTCAAAGCAGGCATCCGCTTCCCCTTCGACTCGTGAATGACCTCATATCGAATGGCTTTGGGTGCCGGTTCAAAATGCATCAACATATCTTTCCCGCTTCTGATCACGCCATATACCCTGGGCGGCTTCGGCTTCAAATTGCCATCCGGCACCGCCATCCCTTCGGTTGTCCACTCACTCTCAAAACCCCACTGTTTCCGGGAACGCACTCTGTAATAATAGGTCTGTCCGTTCTTCAAATGAGCCACTTGTAAAACACCCTTAGTCTTCACGACAAGCTTATCCGTATAATTACCCGGAGACGTTCCATACTCCACATCGTACAGAAAATCTTCGGGTCTGACCGGGTAGCCAATAAAAAATCCTCCATCCGCAGATTCAGTTTTCCAGATAACGGGTGGCAATTCTTTATTACTCAGTCGGGCTTCTCTGATCAATGAAGGCCCACTACTGCCAAACCCGTTAACGGCAATAACCCCTAACTTATAATGCTTATTTCTGTCTAAATTTTCTAATTCTATAAAATGATTAATGCTAACCACAGTGGTATCCCATGTACCACCATCATCGCCATAGATTACCCTGTAGCCTTCCGCAAAAGGTACCGGACTATACTCCACCCGTATCGCTTTAGGTGAGGAGAAAACAGCTTTTAATTCAGGTGTCGCCGGCGAAGCCAAATAAAGGGTGGTATCATACACTGCATACAACTCCGGAGAAAGTAATGCTATCTTAATTGCCGTACTTTTTGCTATGTCCTTAGATAGTGAAACAGATTTCAATAACTGCGGATCACCCGGATGGATTAACGGCAATTCATAGAAGCCGCCATCCGTGATATTTTTGTCGTTAGCCAAACCCATCCATACCACCCGGTAGCCACGCATGGCATACGCAGGTATATCCCGGACATCGCGGGGAGTTATTGAAATATTCAACTTCGGATCAGGAGTATTTGGAATCATGTTCACACTGAATCCTTTTACCGGGGCATATTCCTTTTTAAAAGCATACCAGGCTCTCTTCGGGCGACGAAAAACATCCACAATCCCCCATGCGCGGTTACCAGAAACTGCCGTTCCTGTATAATTACTCCGATAATCATTAAACGTCCATAATGAAGCGCCTATAAGATACTCCCTGCCGCGCATATCATCCAGCATTTCTTTTGGGTTAACTACCCCTTTGTCCGGATCTTCATGAATAATATTCTTTCCGTACTCCGAATAAAAAATTGGTTTCCCCGGAAAATGAATATTTGCTTTTTCGGCATTCTTCCCCCAGTTTGAATAAGAATTCAACAAAATAAAATTTTCAAACATTGCCGGATCATCGGTCTGATTCATCGCAGAATGAGAAACGTAAGAAACCAATCTCGTTGAATCCAGTCCTTTTACCAGACCAATGGCAGATTTCACGTAATCCATGGCTTTGGGGTTATCAGTTGCATACCCAATCTCATTTCCCACACTCCATCCGATAATTGACGGATGATTGTACTGTCGTTGAATTATTTTAGCGAGCCCTTCCACCGGCGCAGGATGTTCAGGGTCAACGCGCCTGTCTTTTCCCCACAACGGATATTCGCTAAACACCATGATTCCTTTTTCATCCAGATAATCATAGAATGCTTTGGGCAAAGGAATATGGCTCAATCTCGCCATATTAGCTCCTAATGACTTCATTTTATCTACGTCTTCCTGAATCCTCCATAGCGGTAAGGTGTTGCCATTTGTACGATCATCGGGTACCAGATTAAATCCAACCGGTCTCACCGGCTCACCGTTGAGCCGTAAGGTATATCCTTCTACTTCTATCTTCCGGATTCCAAACTGATCGCTTATTGAATGAATCAGCGTCCCGTTTCTATATAAATCAATTTTAGAACTATACAAATGCGGGTGATCAAAATGCCATAAACGGGTTTCTGCGGGTTTTAAAGAAACCGACAGCCTTTCCGTATTACTGCTTCCCGTCCGGCACACGATGTTTCTTTTCCAACCCTCCTTAACTAACCCGTCTTTATTCAGGATAGTATATTTCAGATCAAGGCGGACTTCTTCTTCTGCGTCATTTTCAAGGGTTACGCCGATATCAATTTTCGCACTCTTCTTTTTCAAGTCGGGGACAGCCGTAAGATGCTGATAGGCGATCCGTTGCAGGTCTGTGGCTTCTATCCTCACGGACCGGTTGATGCCGCCCCAATTCCACAAAGCGCCCAGTTTGAAGGTATTATCTATTTCAACCGTCAACTGATTTCTCTCATCGGCACGAACAAAAGGAGAAATATCAAAGTGAAAAGGAAGCAAGCCTTTATCATTATAGCCCAACAGTCGTCCATTTAACCAGACTCTGGCATAATAGGAAGTACTTTCAAATATAAGTCTGAGCCATTTGCCGTTCCATTCCTGAGGTACCAAAAAAGTGCGACGATACCACGCTTTCCCCGCATAGTCCGCATATTGATTCACCAGGTCCCAGTTACCGGGAACTTTCATCCTGTCCCATGAGCTATCGTCCCAATCCCTTCGGTACCATCCCATTTTCTCCCCCTGCTGATCCGGATCTGTTTTGAACTGCCAGTATCCATCTAAGGAAAAGACACCTGGCTCTTCGCTCAATAGCTTTTGCGCCTTTCCATCGTATTGAAAAGCCAATAGGAGCAGTGATAAATAAATAAACAGATATCTCGTCATGTCATACAACCATTTTTTAATCGTTCAAATACTGCTCATCATCTCCATTCTAAAACGAAATGACTTAAACCATAAGGCTCTATTTTCACAGTAAAACTTTCTCTTAATCTTTTTCCACTCTTACCGAGCTGATTTATTTGATTTATAGAATGACGACGTTTTGTTTGTAATACGCCGGCATTTATAACAATATCACCCGACTGTTCTCTTCCAAGGTCATTCAACAGCAAAATATGAATCCTGTTCTGTTGTTTGTTCCACGCAGTGATGTATTCAATATTTGGATTACTACATTGAATCAATCCATCAAAGAATCGCAAATCAACAGACTCTCCCAATAGTTTACCGGGGGCAAATCCATACGACTGGTGAGGGCCTACTTTGGGCGTAACAAAACCTCTCGGAAAACTAACCTGTCCGTTAGACCGCAGATGGAGTTCTGATAACAGGTAATCCATTATCCATCCCGTTTGCCACCAGGCATGATGAGGAAAAGGGCCTGCACCCCTGTTCATCCGGGCCCAGTAATAAGAAGCGACACTGGTAGCGCTGTCCACAAAAGCATCTCTGCCGATAGCGGCTGCTCTGGCCATATTCAGAAAAACAGAATCCTTTGTTATTTCAAACATCCGAATAAACATTCCCGCATGGCTGCTTAACAACATAGGACCGCCGAAATTAGCAGAACCCAGCGTACCACCGTGTTCAAAACTTAAACCTGCCTGCGCAATTTCCCAGTCGTATCTTTTTACACCGTTCACAAGCTTGCCTTTCACGGAAGGTACAGGATGAGTATAAACGGAGGATACGTAAAATTTAGCGGACTCAATCGCAGCCTGTTTGTAAACTTCATCTTTCGTGATAGCATATAAGTCAAGAAAAGCCTGTGCAGTCTGGGCTAAAGCAAAGTCCGGAACATAACGGGCGTCACCGCAGACACCCAAAGATTTGCCTTTCTTTATCGCTTCATGATAATACCAGTCTGCTCCCTTCCTCGCCGCATTTAAATACTTCACGTCGCCCAGAATCCTATGGGCTACAATCAATCCATAAAAAGTTGGCCGGTAATCTTTCAGGTCAGGATAAACAGGTTCATGTGTAGAACGATCATAGGACATCTCCCAACTACCATCGGCGTGTTGCCAGTGCATCAACAGATCTGCCCCTGCCCGCAACCGATCCTTCAACTCTTCATCCTCTGGTTGGAAAAGCAGGATATTTCCCATGTCCAACATCGTGTAGTAGGTCAGGCTGATGGGTTCCACAAATTCACCCCATTCTTCTGTAAACTTTTTGCTTTTTGAGAGATAATACTGACCCATGGCAGCGCCTTTAAAGAAGCCGCTGTCCGTCTGCTGCTGCATCAGCTTAAAATTCCGCGCATAAGGTAGCCTCGTTTTTTTCAACACAGAGTCATCCATAATCGTAGCCATCATCCACATTGCACCATAGTCGGAGTTTTTCATCGCATCCTTTTGCGACCCCACAACACTACCCAGATAAGCCTGCGCTCCTATGTCAACGCCCCGGAAGTTTTCGATTCGCCACATTGATAAACGATCGTTCGTCAGATATTTTCGCTGATTCCAAATTCTGTTAATCAGCGATTGCCTGTTCTCGCGTAATGTTAATCCGGTTGGGAATTGATACACGTCATTAATAGCATGTTTTAGCGCGCTAAACCAATCCTGATCGGTTACGCTGAAGTGGTAACTAAAAGTACGTGTCTCTCCCGATTTCATAAAAGAGTGCTGCTCTCCCAACACCGGGAAGTAAAGTGTAGGCGACCAATCTCTGTCCCGGTTCATTACAGACAGCCCCACATTCCAATCGTTGTGAGTATCCTCGTTATATCTCCAGGGATCCCGACCATAGCCGGGATCGGCTGTTGCAGAAATGGTGATGCCATCCTTCCGGGAAAGGATGACTGTCAACGTAGAAGCCGTTCGTTCCTTAAAGATAATGGGCTCGTCGGGAATTCCCTGACCATAGGCATATGCAAGTACCAGATTCTTTTGTACCTCATCTCCCTGAAAATAACCGGGAACCGTTGCCCATTTAATTTCTTCTGTTTTCGTCTTAAGCAGTGTTGGCGTCGCCAAAGAGTAGTATCCATCCTTCTTCGCCTGAATAGATA
>JACFNM010000294.1 GCA_019454915.1 Chitinophagaceae bacterium | reverse complement strand
GAAAACCGTATGCATCAAGCGTTGAATACCCGATCGCTACTGCTTCGGTAATTTTTGTTCCTATAGGATGTTCAAGAATCGGATTCCTCCACCAATAGGGTGCCGAAGAGCCTGCCATCATGGTCACGTTTAACTCCTTTGCCCGGTTATAAATCCACATACTGTCCAGCCAACTGTAAGACAAAGCCTTATCTGTAAAAAGAGGAACCGACCTTCCCGAGGCGTCGAAAACCCTGAATATTTGTTCAAGAAAGTTTAAACGGGGATATAGTTTCTGACCGAGGCGGTTATAAGGATAATCACCATGCTCTCCTACATAAATAACACCGTCAACTGCTAATTTTTCTCCACCCAGTGTTAGTGCTTCAGCAACGGTCGGATAAAGAGGAACCTTGTTCATCTCCGCTATTCTGACACCAATGTCATTGTCCTTAACCTGGGCAATATGCATCGAAACGACCTTAATTGCCGGCTTGAGCATACCATCGTCTGTAGGAAAACCGGTGAATAATTTGGTGCCTATTACATCTGCGTGAGAGAGGATAAAATACTTATGGCAAACAAAAGCTACTCTAACGGGCTCACCATCATCTTTCATGACTCCCGGTGAAAGCTTTTTTTCATGCAGTGGTAAGTAATGTTCGGCAAAAAGAAAATCAGGAACAGCACCCAAAGAAAATGCACCTAACAATGAATTTCTGATAAAATTTCTCCTGGTATTATGATTATCTGACATAGACGAATGAATATTAATCTCTTTACTAAAAATAGTTTATCGGTATATTTTCTAACCAAGGTTCTTTTCGGAATTTTTGAAAGGTTTTCCCTTCTCTTATGAGATAAGCAACTTATTCTTTTTTCAAATCTCTGTCCTTGCTATCTGGTCAAAAAGAATGTATTTAAATATAGGAAGAAATCATGAAAACATCTTTTTCTATCTGTCCGTGAGCGTCCCTGAAAACAGGAACAGGCTTTTCTGAAGTTACCTCCTGAATAGCAAGTGTCAAAAGAAAAATAAAAACCCTTTATTTGCCGGAAGATCATTACTCATTTCAAACTCCAAAGATGAAAAATTACTTATTCCTCGCTGCTGCCATCATATGTGAAACCATAGCCACGTCCAGCCTGAAAAAGACGGAGCAATTCAGCCGGCTCTTGCCTACCGTCATTTTCGTTGTAGCCATGTCGGCCTCTTTTTATCTTCTCACGTTTGCTTTAAGGAGCATTCCGGTGGGAATAGCTTATGCCATCTGGTCGGCGGCAGGCATTGTGCTGATATCCATTGTAAGCTATTTCCTGTACAAGCAAAGTCTGGATACGCCCGCTATTCCGGGTATGGCGCTCATTATCTTGGGGGTGGTGGTGATCAATCTATTTTCAAAATCCGGCGCTCACTAATCACAGACTCAGAGAAATGGCCGGGCAATCAAGCAAATGGGTCAGAATTGCAGGTTGAGCGTACTATAAAGGAAGCGCCGGAGGGCATAAAAAAGCATCAGATAATAGCAATATGTTCGCGCAAGCAATCATATTATTTACCCGATGCTTTCCTGATGAGCTTTCGTCATCTGACAAATTCCCGCTCATCAATACGTTACTTTTCCACTTTCAGATAAAGTAACAATGCATTCTAAAGATACGATTTATGACAGTGATTTGCAAGCTTTTTCCGCATTTTTATTTGCACAGATAATGCACTTTGTTTTCACAAAACAGCCATTGAAAAAAAATGCACACCGGTATTTTTTATCGCGGAAAAATGTGCTCAGGTATGATTGAGGTTCCAGGCGAGTCGGGGCAAAACGCCGTTCACTAAGACCTCATATTTTCATATTGAAGCGGAATTCCCAATCCCCATGACTTAGAAGACTGAATTATAGATTGCAGGTCATCAATCTTTTTTCCGGTTACCCGCACAAGATCGTCGTTGATTGAAGCCTGAACTTTTAAGCCGCTGTCTTTTATCAGCTTAACGATCTTCTTCGCGTCTTCCTGTTTCAGCCCGTTTCTCACCGTTACTTCTTTTTTCCAGACTTTACCGCTTTGAAATCCTTCTTTGGAAAGATCGAATGCTTCGGGTTCAATACCCTGCTTATGTGCCCTGCTGATCAGTACATCTATTAATTGCCGCATCTTCATTTCATCGTCTGTTTCCAGGTTTAACCTGAATTCCTTTTTGTTCAAATCCATCACCACATGGGCATTTTTAAAGTCAAAGCGGTTGGTGATTTCTTTTTTAGTCACATTCACCGCATTGTCTAATGATTGGGCATCTACTTTACTTACAATATCAAAAGAAGGCATAATTATAATTTTTCTTTCACAAAGATAATAATAAGCATTGACGGAAACCAATGCAACAGCCGTATAACAGGATGATGAAAAAACCACCCAATCTCGTCTTCCTCACCCTGTCTTTCGGGTCATCCTAAAAACAAAAAAAACGGCCTCCGGATTTAGGCATTTATTTTCGCTTACTTTTGGTCTAAATTGAATGCTATGCCAACAAAAATAACCCGCTTATTAAATTTCATCTGTATCATCATGATTTTTTCCGGTCAGGCTAATGCGCAAGTTCAGAAGACGAACAGGGAGTTTTACCAAATCAGGCTATATCACTTCAGTACACCAACACAGGAGGCAGTACTGGATAAATACTTTGCTGATGCTTTCATTCCTGCCATGCATAGATTGGGAATCAAACACATCGGTGCATTTAAGCCCATAGCAAACGACACGACAACGGACAAAAGGTTATATATATTGGTGCCCCTTGAGTCGTTAAATCAATTAACATCGCTTCCGGAACAACTTGCGCGAGACGCTGCTTATACGAAAGCTGCTGAGGCATATACCGATGCTTCAAACGAAAATGCTCCATACAACAGGATTGAAACCATCATTTTGCGCGCTTTCAGGCTGGCGCCAAAATCTGGTTTGCCCCAGCTTAAGTCCGGTAAGAACGACAGAGTATATGAATTGCGTAATTACGAGAGCGCAACGGAGAAAAAATATTGGAATAAAGTACACATGTTTAATGAAGGTGGAGAAATTCCCCTTTTCAAAAGACTTAATTTTAATGCAGTCTTTTACGGAGAAGTGATCGCCGGAAGCCGCATGCCTAACCTGATGTACATGACGAGTTTTGAAAGTATTGCCGACCGGGAGGCTCACTGGCAGACGTTCAGAGATGATGCCCAATGGAAAGAGTTGTCTGCAAGACCTGAATACAAAAACAACGTGGTCAAAAATGAGCAAATCCTGACACGGGCTACGCCTTATTCGGATTTTTAAGAATAAATAAAGATATAGATCGGAGGAGGATCGTGTTCTTTCATTAAATTGCCCGTAGAGTAGTTCAGTTTAACTTTGGAGAAATGAAAAAGCTCGCCCTGTTATTTACTGTATTGTGTTTTTTCAGCCTGCCATTCTATGCACAGGATCAGGATGATATCTCCGGTAGTTATTTCCTGAATGGGGTAAAAGATACCCATAGCGGTTTTCGATTAAAACCCAATTATACCTTCACTTTTTTCTTTAGCTACGGGGGACTGGACCGTTATGGATCGGGTAGCTGGACCGAAGAGAAAAAAAACACCATCGTTTTTAACAGCCGGGTGAAACCAGCCAGGGATTTTAAACTTTTAACTGCCCGGAAAATCAACGATAACTTTGTTACTATTCAGTTTATAGACGATAATCCCGGACTCACACAGGGAATCGAAGTCATTTTATACACTGAAAGAGGAAGGCAAAAGCTATTCACCGGGAAAGATGGCATAGTAAAATTCCCCAAAAATACAGTGGACTCCATTCAGGTTTTCCCGCCTCTGTTCCCCGATCATCCTTTTACCTATATCGTCTCCAACAAAATTCAGAACCACTTCGAATTTGCATTTGAAAAATGGATAAAAGAAGTATTCTTTAATGATTTTACCCTTACGCTGAACAACAACATGCTAATCGGCCAACATCCTCTGCTCACCGGAAATATTTACCGGTACGTAAAGGAGGAAACCGATTAGCGGACTAATCTACATGATATCTGACTGAATGTAGCGGAAGACTGATTATCTCTCATCTGCTGAAGGTCCATACATTCCGGGAACCGATACATCCAGCAAACGCAAATAAACCGATAACTGACCGCGGTGATGTATGATATGATTTAAGACCATATTCCGGATGGCTGCTTTTTTAGGTAATTCAAAAACTGTAGCACCTCCCCTCTTGAAAGTCCAGCTTGAATCCAGGTCTCCATCCTTTACTTTTTCCAGGGCATTTACCGCCTGCTGTGCCCGTTCTTCTGCTGCAGCCAATAATTCTTTTTTTGTAGTAACCGCCAGCCGGTCGAAGTGATCATGCACTATATCAAATGAGGAACCTGAAAGAATATGATTTGTCCATCCCGGTAATTCAGCGATATGACATGCCAGTCTGCCCAGCGAAAAACTCTTTTCATGTGGTTTCCAGTCCCATTTATCCTCAGGCACATTGTTCAAAATTCTTACTGTATTTGCTGCTTCGTGTTTTAATTCATTGATGATATCCGTATGTATAGCCATGTCAAAAAAAATTTTTACGAAGATACAATTGATTTTGTGAAACTTTTTTTCTTTACTATCTTTTGGCTCTAAAAGTAATCCATGAACAAGATAAGTAAACAAATCTGTGCTCTCAGTATTCTCTTTATTTTAGCGACTACTTATACGCTTGCCGATGTACGTTTACCGGCAGTGCTTTCCAGTAATATGGTTTTACAGCAACAATCATCGGTGAAGCTCTGGGGCTGGGCGGCTCCTGCAGAAAAAATCTACATCACTACTTCCTGGAGTACCATCACAGATTCGGCTGTGGCTACGGGCGACGCCAAATGGGATGTTAAGGTAAAGACTCCTTCCGCCGGCGGGCCCTATACCATCACCATCAAGGGCCGCAACACCATCATACTGGACAATGTGATGATTGGCGAAGTGTGGGTTTGCTCCGGTCAGTCGAATATGGAATGGAGCAGCCTGAATGGCATTCAGCAGATTAATGATGAATTTCCCACCTGTGCCAATAGTCAGCTTCGGTTCTTTCATATACCGAAAACAACAGCGCTTTATCCGCAGGATGATTGTTATGCCGCATGGACGGAATGCAACGCAGAAACATTGAAAGGTTTTAGTGCGGTCGCTTATTTTTTTGGTAAACAAATACAGCAAAAACAGAAAGTAACGGGTGGTTTAATCAAAACAAGCAGGGGCGGAACAGCTGCCGAGGTCTGGGTG
>JACFNM010000293.1 GCA_019454915.1 Chitinophagaceae bacterium | reverse complement strand
CCTCATTAGTCCTGTCGGAAAGATTCAGGAATTTAGCGTTGGTTGCACCATTGTTTTGGGTAGGTAAAAAAGCCGGGTAAGTTGACTTGGCCGCTTCCGCTACGATTCGGGTATGTTGCCCTATTTGATAGCGACCCTCTAACGCAAGTCCTGTGAAGTTATTTACTACCGGGCTGTTTGGGTTGCCTGCCCACGAGCTTTCTTTCTTCCCGCGGTAGAAGGTAAATACAAATCCCGGCTCATCCTGCTTACCAATGCCTGCCCGCAGTAATACAAGATGCCCGGGCACTTTCGCTCGGGGCCTTACAATAAAATCACGATAGCGATAGTCAATCGTTCCGGCGGCAGCGGCTAAATAGAAGCGGTTGGCATAAGCGACATTGAAACCCGTAACGCTGATGTTTTTGACCGTCAGCTCTGAAAAGTCAGCATTACTTCTGCCTATGGAAAGCCATTGGATGGACATTAAATGCCTCATCCATTTGTAACCTTTAATGGTGTCAAGCTGATATTGATGCAGTTGCTCTTTCAGCATGTCAGGATCGTTTATCTCGTCTATAGTCTGTTTAAGTGAATCCAGTTTTCTGCGGCTATCGACTTTCATTGTGTTATACTTTTTCTCTAACTGACTGATCTCTTCCTGATACGCCTTGTAGCGTTCATTCTTGTTAGCATATTCTTTCAAAAACCGAACTGCCTGTTGTAATTTTTGCGGATCTACTTTATCCTGAATATTGGATAGTTCAGTTACTTTATAGGCTGCGATAGTGTTGCTGAAGTGCTTAATTTTTTCTGATGCCCCGGAAAGTTGCTGATATTTTTCTATCGCTCTGTTTGTATGGATGGCCTGTTCTAAACTATCCAGCATGGATTGCTTTACACGGTCAACAGAGAAGAACTGCTCAGGATTCAACGAAGGAAATGACTGTGCGATCGTCTGCCTGCTTTCGATAAGCCGTTGAAGTTGTTTGCCGTTTTGCAGCCAGCTTTCCAATTGCTCCTTTTCCTGGTATTTTGCTTTGAGATTATCCTGTAATGTTTGAATAGCAGCTTGTTCGTTTAAAGAATGGACTATTCGTTCCTTTAATCTTTCCTTTGTGAGATTGCGATAAGATTGTCCGTCGAATTGTATGTTAGCGTCAAAGTAATTTTTGAAGAGATAGGAATTACTTCGTCTGGCATTAAGCTGAATGATGACAGGTACTGCGTTTCGAATGGTGGTATATATATTCGTGCTCAGGAGGTGCTGAATCACATCATTGTCAACATAAGGAGTATCAATAGCGGAGCGGTAAAAGAAATCATAGGTAACATTGCCATGTATGGACGTCAGAAGGGGATTACGCGTTCTTTGCTTCAAATTACTATGTACACCGTCTTTTTCTGAAATTACCGGGCTTCCGAGTAATCTCTCAGTCAGATGACTTCCTTTACAAATGCCAAATAAAAAAGAAAAAGAGTACCAACTGCTATCAGAAGCGTTATAAGAGAGTTTTTCCGGAACTACCGAAGTAGTATTGTCGCCGCTAAAATGAATAGGGAGTAATGATGGGAATTGCCCGAATCGTTCCGTCCAATGTTGTGAAACGGCGGTGTTAGCGCATAGGCAAAATATGAGCGATATCGTTTTGGCGTTTAACAGCGGGTTAGGCAGGTGTAATGTTAACAACTAAGTTCGTATGCTAAGCTAAATGAAAGATCGACAATTCTCAAATTTTTTTTAAAACCCGTAATGGTTTTCGGTTTGAGTTAAGGGAGGCAGCGCAAAATATTTCAAAAAGTAAAAAAAAGTTGAATAATTTTTATATTTATGATAGATTATCAGGCAGATTACAAGATCAGGGGCTTCATTTTATTTCAGCTACGTACGACTGTTAGTAGCAAGGGCATTTTATATATTCTTTTCCCGAACATTTCTTATTAAACGGGTGAAATAAGTTTTCTCTGCTCAATAATTTGTGGATACCTGATCTACATTTACAGAAAACCGGGTTATGATTAAACTAATCAGTAAGGGGATTAATTTTCTACTGGGTCATCAACTACGAAAAAAAAATATTTTCCTCGGTAACTCCCTGATTAATCTTAAACGAGAAAGAAAAATTGATAACAACTATCTCGATTATGTACGGCTCTCCGCGTTAGAACTCATAAGCTACGAAATCAACAGGAAGGGATTACGCGGTAATACAGCCGAGTTGGGCGTTTACAAAGGTAAGTTCGCAAGATATATCAACCAGTATTTTCCGGATAGGCTGCTGTATCTTTTTGATACGTTTGAAGGTTTTGACAGAAGAGATATTGACCGCGATATTCAAATGCAATTTTCTGCGGGTAAACAGGACTTTTCGGACACCTCTGTTGAAGGTGTCCTGAAAATAATGCCTTCTCCCGAAAAATGTGTGCTGGTTAAAGGTTTTTTCCCTGAATCGGCAAAAGAAATAGACGACGACTTCGTATTCGTTAGCATAGATACCGATTTATATGACCCCATTTATCATGGTTTGAATTTTTTCTACCCAAAACTCGTGGACGGCGGTTACCTCTTTGTTCACGACTTTAACAACGATGGTTACAGGGGCGTAAGAAGGGCTGTTGAACAATTTTGTGAGGAACTTCAAATTAATTTTTTCCCTTTACCCGACTCCTGCGGCTCTGCAGTAATTATGAAATAAAAGCGTTTTGGCACTTGTCTCCACGAATTTCAACTTTATCCCAATCTATGAATCATCCTCCGCCAGGATCATTGATGGAGACGCGGGTAAGCTTTGTTATCTTTAGTAGAGTAAAAAAAACAGACAAAATCAACACCTTCGTTTGTCTGGTCACCTAAGTGTAAAACGGAGGGTAAATATTTTTGTCTGCTTCTTTTCCGACGTCCCGTTTGATGAGGAACAATAGATGACGGCTTATTTCTTGCGCCAGTAGTCATTCGCAGCGGCTACCGTCTGAAAGTTAATAGCAATTACCTGGGATGCGGCTGTTAAAGCATCTGCACTGTTGGCATACTCGGGGCGGAGTTTGTGTAATACTTCCGTGTCAGGTTGAGTATATTTAACCCCTCTGCGGGAAAGGGTAATAGCCAGTTCAAAGCCTTCCTGGGGAGTTGCCGTAATCAGGGATTGTAACCATACGTCTGCCATAGTTGTATATTTTTAAGTATGAAAAATTTATCTGCGAAGGTAGGAAAAAGATGGCAGGGAAAGGAAGAAATGAATCGGCGAACATTTCAGGCTTTTTCCGCGGAGGGGTAGTTCCTGTCGCAGATATCTGCCGATCGCGGGTGGTATAACAGGCGATACCTTCTCTCACTACGAAAATTTATAAGGCTCCATTACATGGTTAGATAGTTTACAGTAGCTTTGCATCCCATTAGACGAGCTATTGTATGAAGATTCAGGAAGCGAAGCCCATCCAGTTCTCCGGGAACATAGATATTCAACCTACTGTTTTTCCTATATTGTTCGCGATAAGTTTTTCTCACTTACTCAACGATACTATTCAATCCATTATCCCTTCCATCTATCCGCAACTCAAGGAGAGTTTTTCTCTGAATTTTGTGCAGGTGGGATTGATTACGCTCACTTTCCAAATGGCGGCTTCTTTATTACAGCCTTTGGTTGGAATGTACACGGATAAAAAGCCGCAACCCTTTTCCCTCGCCATTGGCATGACTTTCACCCTTACCGGACTGGTAATGCTGGCTTATGTAACCAGTTTTTCCGGCGTTCTGATATCGGTGGGACTGATCGGCGTCGGCTCATCGGTATTTCATCCGGAAGCGTCGAAAGTAGCTTATATGGCCGCCGGCCCGCGGCGTGGCCTGGCTCAATCCATTTTCCAGGTGGGCGGTAATGCCGGTTCAGCCATAGGTCCGCTGTTAGCCGCATTTATCATCCTTCCGTTAGGCCGGCACAGCATCTCCTGGTTTTCGATCATTGCTCTCCTTGCTATTTTTGTATTGTGGAGAGTGGGTATATGGTATAGTGCGAGTTACCTGCAAATCAACAGAAGGACAAAACGCGCTATCATACCCCACCATTTGCCCAAATCAAAAATTGTACTGTCCATCATTATTCTGCTACTGCTCATCTTTTCCAAGTTCTTTTACATGACGGGTATCAGTTCCTATTTTACTTTTTACGTCATGGATAGATTTGGGGTTAGTGTGCAACAATCCCAGTTGTACCTGTTCATTTTTCTTGCTGCCGTAGCTATAGGTACCGTTGCAGGAGGCCCTATCGGCGATCGCATCGGCCGGAAGTATGTGATATGGGTTTCCATATTAGGTGTTGCACCCTTTTCGCTGGTTCTGCCTTATGCCAGCCTTTTATGGACGGGTATTCTGATTTTTATCATTGGTCTTATTTTGGCTTCTGCCTTTTCTTCTATACTTGTATATGCCCAGGAATTGTTGCCCGGGAAAATCGGCATGGTCTCCGGGCTGTTTTTCGGCTTTGCTTTTGGTATGGGAGGAATCGGTTCTGCTCTTCTCGGTAAACTCGCCGACATCACCAGCATCGAATATGTATATAAAGTATGCTCCTTCCTGCCACTGATAGGTTTATTTACCGGCTTTCTCCCAAATTTGAAACAACAAGAAGTCTGAAAATTGGTATCTTTAAGATGATTTATGCATCATCTGAATAATCAAAAAGTTGTGGAATCCAATCGGACATTTGTTGTTCCCGGAACGTTTCGTGAAGTATTAAAAGAGTCATCGTCGAAAACATGCGATTTGATGGCTACTATAGATTCATGCGTGTCTTCTATCCATCCGGAAGCTATCCAAAAGATTGCCACCGGGCTCGGGATGAGTTTTGTTCCGCACAAAGAAAAGGAGAGTGAAGTATGTTTTATCAATAGTGAAGAAGTGCGCCCCGAGTTTAAACTCAGCTTTGCGCCGGTTGATGTATTCCACTATGTAAGCGCTATGGTGAAGGAACAGGAGTGCAATGGCATCAGTAGCACCAATGATGAATTGCTGATACCTTATCCCAAAGATGCCGTGGAGTTTTGGGAACGGGTGAAAAAGGGTGAAGAGAATAAGGTTCATTAATTAAACACGATTGAGCATCTTTTAAATGCTGATACAAAATGAAAGAGAAAAAATCCGCTATTTCCCGCAGGCAGTTTGTAACCTCAGCCGCTACTTCTATTATTGCCGGTCCGCTTGCCTTTGAGAAAATTACTGGTGTCAACAGCCAAAAGGACGTATTAAATCATGCCTGCATCGGAGTGGGGGGAATGGGTGGTCATGACCTCCGGCAATTTAAA
>JACFNM010000292.1 GCA_019454915.1 Chitinophagaceae bacterium | reverse complement strand
GAGGTGGTTCCTGTGCCGGATAACACAGATTTATTTGAAAAGAAGATACTGGAAGCGGGCGGGAATATAAAAGTGATACATAAGCCCGGTATAGGTCATCATCCGCACAGTCTTCCGGATCCGACGCCCATCGTGCAATTTATTCTGAACGCAGTAAATATGAAATAAGATGAATAGAAGATTCTTTTTAATTGGATTGATTATTTTTTTACAACATGCTCTTTTCGCCGCATCAGTGGATACGGTGGAAACCAATAGCCCCTCGATGAAAAAAACGATAAAGGCTGTCGTAATCCTTCCGAATCAGTATAAACAGGCTGCTGCCTTACCAGTCGTTTACCTTTTACACGGATACGGAGGAAATTATGGGGTCGGGATAAAAAAGGTGGATGGTATAAAAAATCTTGCTGACCAGTACAACATGATGATCGTATGTCCTGATGGTGTGAATAGCTGGTATTGGGACAGTCCGGTTGATCCGCAATACCGTTATGAAACTTATGTGGCGTCAGAACTGATAAAATGGATAGATGAACATTATAAAACCGTTCGGGGGCCGCAGGGGCGGGCCATCACCGGTTTAAGTATGGGCGGGCATGGCGCGTTGTATCTTGCCTTCAAACACCAGGATGTGTTTGGCGCTGCCGGTAGTATGAGTGGCGGTGTAGACATACGCCCGTTTCCCAATAACTGGAAGATGGCAGAGCGGCTGGGTAGTTATGCAGAATTTCCCGAAAACTGGGAAACCCATTCGGTCATCAATATGCTTCATTTATTAAAGCCCGGTTCTTTGAATATATTGATTGACTGCGGTACCAGCGATTTTTTCTATTCCGTAAATAAGGCCTTGCATGAGCAACTATTGTATCGGAATATAGCTCATGATTATATCGCGCGGCCGGGAGGGCATAGCTGGGAGTATTGGGAAAATGCGATACAATACCAGTTGCTGTTTATGCACCGGTTTTTTGATAAAAAATAAGTTTACCACGCAGATAATCCCTAAAAGAATATGCTATTTCCTATTGGAGACGATAATTCAGGCCGGAAGCTAACGCCTTATATCAACTACCTTTTAGTTGCTCTGAATGTGTTTGTGTTTATTTTCTTTCAGGCAGCGGGGAACGATCTGCAGTTTACCTATGCCTATGCTACCGTGCCTGCTGAAATTATTACGGGTAAAGATTTTGTTACGCTGCCGGAAATGGTCATTGATGCGCATACAGGCTATCAATTCGAATTACCGGGATTACAACCAACACCTGTTCCGGTTTACTTTACATTGCTTACTGCCATGTTTATGCATGGCGGATGGGCGCACCTGGCAGGGAATATGCTTTATCTGTGGATATTTGGAGATAACATTGAAAACCGTATAGGTCACTTCCGTTATTTATTTTTCTACCTGTTGTGTGGTGTCATTGCTTCTTTGAGTCATGTCTTCTCGACGGTGATGCTTAGCCATAATTCTCTGGTGCCGAGTCTGGGAGCTTCGGGGGCTATATCCGGTGTTTTAGGCGCATATCTTTTACTATTCCCGATGCGAAAAGTGCACGTTATTTTCTTATGGTTTATTATTGCAGTACCTGCTCTGCTTGCATTGGGTTTATGGATCGCATTCCAGGTAGTCAGCGGGATGGGTATGCTCGGTGGAGAGGAAACGGGAGGAGTTGCTTATGCAGCACATATCGGCGGATTTATTGCCGGCTTTCTGTTGATCAAATTTTTTGATCCCGTCAGGAGTGGAACCTCCCGCGAGCCTGTCATCAGGCGGATGAGATAGGATTTATAAAAGCATTTCCCGTTGAATGAAACCGGGCTTCAGATTTTCAATGTGGGTATAGTCTCCTCGTGCAGTTGATCAAAGAGGCGCAGGTGGCTTCTTTTTTTATCTTTGCTATCCATCCTAATTCCCGATTATTTCCCGAAATTGTCGAAAAATTATTACGTGAAGCGAATATTCGTCTTTTTACTCCTGTTATGTTCGTCTTTTTCCATTAAAGCCCAAACTGATTCTTCCCGTCTCCGGATTTCTTTGCTTACCTGCAGCGCCGGCGAAGAATTGTACTCCATTTTTGGTCATAGCGCGTTACGGGTCATAGATAGTTCGATATTTACAGACAGGGTGTATAATTACGGAACCTTTGATTTTAATCCTGACTTTTACGGCAAATTTATTCGCGGTAAACTGCTGTACTATCTTTCAGTGGAAAATTTTCCCGACTTTTTGTACGCCTACCAGCTTGAAAACAGAAGCATTGTTGAACAGGTACTCAACCTTAGCGAAGAGGAGAAGCTGAAGCTTAATGCAGCGTTGATCTTGAATGCCCGCGGGAAAAATAAGTTTTATAAATATGATTTTCTGTTTGATAATTGTTCTACCCGGATAAGAGATATATTGAAGGAAAACGTATCGGGGCCCGTTGAGATAAAAAACATCCTGCCTTATGAGGACGTCACTTTCAGGGACCTCATTCATTATAGCCTCAACCAGGGAAGAATGTACTGGAGCAAGCTGGGTATAGATATGCTTTTAGGAAGAGGACTTGACAAGCCTGCAACCAATGAGCAGACGATGTTTTTACCCGATTATTTATTTAAAGGATTTGATAGCGCCACTATCGGTAATGCACCGCTGGTCAACAAAGTGAATGTTGTTTATGAAGCGCCCTCCCATGCGCCGGGAGAGAAGCCTTTCTTTACGCCCTTTGTGGTTTTTTCCATTGTATTCTTTATTTTTCTTGCCTTGTCGTTGACGAATATCAACGGGAAAAAACAGATATTGGCTGTTTTTGATTTTATTCTTTTTTTGAGCGCCGGGTTAGCGGGCATCTTGTTGATATTTATGTGGACGGGTACGGATCATCAGCTTTGCCGTAATAATTACAATCTTCTTTGGGCAATTCCTTTTCATGCGGTGGCGGCTTTTTTCCCGGGGAGCAAAAAGAAAATCATGCATCGCTATTGGGCTTTTGTTTTTTTGGTGTATTTGACTTTACTGGTTTTCTGGGTCTGGCTGCCACAGGAATTGAATAAAGATTTGCTGCCTGTTATTGTATTACTGGCCTGGCGAAGCTGGAAACAATTTAAACGATTGGAAGATGCAAAGAAAGCAGTTTAAATTCCGCGGCGCTACGATTCATTATGAAGTGGGTGGTTCCGGAGAACCGGTGATGCTGATACATGGGTTTGCGGAGAATGGCGGAATTTGGCAATACCAGCGTGCTTTCTTAAAATCTCATTACAGGCTTCTTATTCCCGACCTTCCGGGAAGCGGGCTGTCAGATGCTCTCTCACTTACAGGAGAAGAAGTCAATAATGCTATTGAATGGTATGCCGAATGCATGAAACAACTGCTTGATATAGAAAGTATTGAGCAATGTACGCTGCTCGGGCATAGTATGGGCGGGTATGTGGCGCTTGCCTTTGCGACACGGTTCCCTTCGGGATTAAGGGCGTTGGGACTGGTACACTCCACGGCTTTTGCCGATAGTGCGGATAAGAAGGAATTACGCAAGAAGGGTATATCTTTTATACAAAGATTTGGGTCTCAGGAATTTTTAAAACAATCTATTCCTAATTTATTTGGAGAAAAATATAAGCGCCGGCATCCGGAAGAAATTTCCGCCTTGTTAAAGACTGCGGATGATTTTAAGGAGGATGATTTGATACAATATTACCTGGGAATGATGAACCGGCCGGACAGAACGGGACTGCTGAAAAACATCGCGGCGCCTGTGTTGTTTATTATGGGAGAAGAAGATAAAAGCGTATCTTTAGAAGATAGTCTGAAACAGTGCTGGCTACCATCCAGAGTACTTATAAATATCCTGCCGGAGACGGCTCACATGGGAATGTGGGAAGAGAAAGATCAGGTTAACGAAACCATTATGGAGTTTCTTAAGTACGTAAGTGATGCATGAGATTAAGAAATATTATCTTTTAACTGTCCTGTGTCTCGGGTTTTTTACTTCTCTTTCGGCGAGGCATATAACGGGCGGTGAACTTTCTTATGTTTTAATCGGTTCCTCGGGTTCGGAAAATACTTACCAGGTTACGCTTAAATTATTTCGGGATTGTCATTCTACCGGCGCTCAGTTAGACCCGGTAGTTCCTTTTACCGTTTTTCGAAAAGAACAGACCGGTGTTGTTTTTTTTCAAAGCTACGATGTTACGATGACCAGAAGGGATGAACTCCGTTTACGAAGTCCGGGTGAATGTATCAATAATCCTCCCGTTGTATGTTATGAAGTGGGCGTTTATATATTCACGTTGAAGTTGCCTTCAACACCTTTCGGATACACTGTTTCATTTCAACGATGCTGCCGTATTGAGAACATGACCAATGTAATCGGGTCGGGTCAGGTAGGCTCAACTTATACGGCGGATATACCGGGTACTAATGTACTGGCTGATGCGCCCAAGAACAGTAGCCCAACCCTTGCCGTAAAGGATACAGTGATCGTGTGTGAGGACAACTATTTTACTTATGACTTTGGCGCGGTGGATAATGAAAAAGATTCATTATCCTACAGTTTTGGCGCTGCCTACGTCGGTGGCTCTCCCAGGGAGCCACAGCCCCAGGTGTCTCAGTCTCCTCCTTATTCTTCTGTACCTTATGCCTTTGGATTCAGCGCTGTTTCGCCCATGGGACCTAAGGTGACGATGAATACCAAGACCGGTCTGGTTTCGGGTATTGCGCCTGCATCGGGCGTGTACGTAGTCACGGTTTTAGTCAGCGAATACCGGGCGGGCATTTTAATTAATATCCATCGAAAAGATATCCAGATTAAAGTCGCCTCCTGTTCCATGGCTGCGGCTTCACTGGAGCCGGAATACATGAGTTGTGATGGCTACACGATGGAATTCAGTAACCGGAATAGTAGCCCCTTAATCAAAACGCATTATTGGGATTTTGGTGTGCCGGGGAGAGATGATGATACTTCTACCCTGGCGAAACCTTCCTTTACTTTTCCGGATACGGGCGTTTACCGCGTATTGCTGGTGACCAATCGTAATGATAATTGCTCAGACTCGGCTTTTTCTACCGTGAAAGTTTATCCGGGCTTTCATCCCGGCTTCACGTTTACTGAAGGTTGTAAAGGGGTGGCTATTCAATTCAGGGATACCACCAATACAAAGTATGGTATAGTGGATAAATGGCACTGGGATTTCGGTGTACGGGCCGCCTTTGATGACACTTCGGGTATTCGTAACCCACGGTTTACATTTGACGAACCGTCAACCTACACCGTCGCTCTTACGGTGAGTAGCGATAAGGGATGCGTCAGTACGGTGAGGCATG
>JACFNM010000291.1 GCA_019454915.1 Chitinophagaceae bacterium | reverse complement strand
TGCACTGAAGTCCCGTATCGTCCATTCAGACAAAATCGTAGCAAATTCATTCTCCATTCTCAAAGAAGCTTTGCCATCTTTCAGCGTTATCATTGTCGGAACTAAATGAAACGCAAGACCCGCGGTATTCATGTTCACAGCCGAGGTTGCAGCATTCCAGTTCTTATTATAATGTTTGTACCTGTCGCCGGGAAAATCCTGTCCGGCAATCGTTTTAACAGACAGCCCTGAATCCGCATCGGGTTTTGTCTCACTATATAAAAAGGTAAAACGATTGGATAATTCACCATCGAACCTTTTGGTTACCCCATCACCGGCAAAATTCATCGCAACCAATTCAAAAACAGAGTCTCTTTTTTCCCAATTCAGCTGCAACTTTTGGCTCTCCAGCTTAATTAAATCCTGACCGTACAAAAAAGGGCTATTTAAGTAGATAAGGAACCCAACGCATATCATCCATTTTCTGAACAAACTGGTTTCTTTCCCGAAATATCTAAAGCCTTTACTGCCAAACATTCTTTTATTCATCTGTTTCCGCTTAATAAAATCAATTCTGCAACTTCACCTGGCTATGTATTTTCTCAATTCGCCTCCTTTTATTTTTCTTTCAATCCTTTCAGATAATCCATGATGGCATAAGCCACCGTTTTCCCGAAAGCTCTCGCATTGTCTTTCGTCACCATAACACCCGATACCATAGCATAGGGAAACTCAATTGTAGTGGACAGGCTGTTGCCCGGAACACTTGTACCCCATTCAGAAAAAGACATTCCCTGTGTATAATTTTTATCGGTATTCCACGAAGTGCCATAAGCTACAAAATCGCGACTGTAAAATTTTAATTCCCCTCTGTTATTCTTCTCCAACAAATCGGAGAAGAAGACTTGCTTTTTCGACATTTCGGGATCCTTTTCGCCGACCACATAAATTATTTCATTGCCATCGCCGCGTATATAGGGACAGTGTAAATCGAGTGTAATTCTAATTTTTCCTTCTGACCATTTGTTTACCGCCGATTTCAAAGCGCGTATAGAGGAATAAATCGAATGCTCGCCATAATCACGATTGTGATCCCTGGGTTGTCTGTTTTTGCCCTGGTCTCCGTCTTCCACCCCGTCCTTATCCATAAACGGCACGACCATAAATTCTACATAATCCCTTAAATACTGCAGATTAACTTCATTTAAAATCGCGTCTATGAGGCCTTCCATTTCATAATTCGCCATCGCTTCGCAGGCATGATTTCTGGCAGATATCAGTACCCTGTATTTTGCCTTATGATCCGGCTTGATCATCATCCTCTCCACTGCTCTTCCTCTTTCCGAAAAACATAAGGTATCTAACCTCAATCGTTGTCTGTCTTGCACGCTTGAAAGGAATTGGGTTAAATTCTTTTGTGTATATGGGATTCCCATACTAAACAAAGCCAGTGTATCCTTTTTGGAAAATGTAAAACTGAAAGATGTATCGGTGTGAGACATTTCCCCAAGCCAGCTCCAGCTAAAATCATTATTCAGGCTGTAAGCCGGACCAAACAACGTGAAAACCGGTTTATCCCTGAACCGGAAATAAATTGTTCTTCCTGATACACCGCTTATTTTAAAATTCCAGTAAAACCAGTATCCTTTTGTATCTCTCAAATCCTGTTGTAACCAAACCGTATCTCCAACAATTTTCTCCACAATAATATTTCCTCCCGGGTAGTCGGCGGTAATCTTCAATGGACTTTGTTGAGCAACACCAACGGTGCCCCAAAAAGCAGCCAGTAAAAGAGAAAGCAGACGCTTCGTAAATTTCATTTTTTTCTTTTATTATTATTCAATAATGATTTCAAACAAAGAAGCAGGTATATTCTTTGATGGATGTTCACATTGTATCCGAACAGATGAGGCCATTACCGGATGATCAAACTCAATTCGGTTGATCGTCTGATAATTACCTGATTTTTTAAAGATGATATTATCCTTGTCATCCAAGAGGGTATAATTTCGCACACAGAAAGGAATCACATCTTCTTTATGTCCGAGCAGGGAAGACTCCATCGGGTGGTCGAAATCTGTATCAAAAAATAAGATGACTCTGTTGATACTTTTTTCATCATTCCATTTTATTTCTATTTCCGGAAACGGATCGTTCAAATCCGCAACCCATGCATTCGTTCCTATATAAGGACGCGTATATCCATTCATTAAATTACGCGACTGGTATAATTCCAAAGCCGGGCAAATTTTCATAGCTATATTTTGTCCTGCAGGTCTTCTTTTAGGGCACCAGAATTCAAAACGATCTATACCAATACCTTCGGGAGGATTCTGTAATCCAAAATTTGAAACTGCCTTATTTTGCCCTTTATAGACGGTGGTGATGCCGGTAAATCGTTGCTTACTGCATTGAATGGACACGTCTTCATTTTTTTGAAAAATCAGAAAACCATACTGATTATCCGGTATCTCGTTTTCAAACTGAAGCTGAATATCCTGTTCGCCGGATCGAATGGGTATTTCTTTACGTTCAATCACCAAATCGGGTGTGTAATTCGCTTTGTTAATACTCACTCTGAGTTCGGCAATTATCTCTGTTTCAGCAGTTGCTTTTACCCTGACTACGAACTGGTATGCCTTTCCCTTTTCAAATGGCAGGAGCTGGGCGGAGGGTTCCGTTAAGGGTAACCAGTCTCCGTCAAAAGATATCTCTGATAATTTCAAGGTAGAAGAACATGAAACGACCGCTGCCGTCAACAGGTCGTTGTTATGCTTAAATGGAATCCCCATTATTCCCTGACCTGTCTTGTTCAAAGCATTTTGTAAAGAGTGTAATAACTCCTTTTCTAATAATTGTGCGGGCAAAATCTGATGTTCCTTACATAAAGCAGCAGCCATACCCACCGCCTGTCCGCCGTGTGCGCAGGTCGCCATCACGCGGGTAGAACCAAAGGCTACGTGTGTGGCGCTGATGATCCTGCCGGCGAAGAATAAATTATCTATATCACGACTAATAAAACACCGTAGGGGAATCTGATAGGCTCCTTTACTGTGCCATTGCGTACAACTCGGCTGTTCACTGTATATTCCATCGGCAGGATGCAAATCCAGCGCCCATCCGCCAAAAGCAACCGCGTCTTCAAATTCTTTTTGTCCCGTAACATCCTGTTGCTTCAACATATAAAGTCCTTCGAATCTCCTGCTCTCTCTTTTTCCGGGTATGGTTCCTACCCATTCCAGTGTGAGATTTTCGACATCCTCAAAATTGCCGGAATTTTTGATATAATCCCATACGCCATACACGATGCGCCAAAGCTCCCATTTAATCTCTTCGGTATCGTGTACCGTATCTTTTGTCCCTCCATATTCAATCCACCACAACCAGCATCCGTATTCTTTTTGATTAAACCGTCTGTACTTCGGGATTTTCGTAATATCCTTTAATGCATAGGAAGGCGCTACATATTTTACGGGATGACTCAGCCGTTTACTATAGAAATAAATACTGTGACCTAATAATTCCGCCATCGCCTTTTCACCCGCAAGCATCTCACTAAATTCATGTTTACTTTCTGCTCCGATTCTAAAAGCAGCTCCGGATAAAAAACCAACAATCCCGTCACCCGATGCATCACAAAATAGTGATGCACGCAGCTCATAGGCTGTACTGTTTTGACTACAAAACGCCCTGACACGTTCAATAGTGCGTGCATCTTTTTTCACTACTTCATATACACAGGTATTCAGCAGAAGCGTAATATTAGGCTCATTGGTCACTTTTTCCAGCAGGATAGTATCGAGGATAATCGCATTACCTTCCTTATTCCTGTATAAATTCTCTACTAAAATTTCGTCAATCACGCCACCTTCCCTCGCCCAACGATTGTTATTACCCATGTGAGAAGTGGCGCCCAATATCCATAACCTGACCTCACTGGACGCATTGCCACCCAACACCGGCCTGTCTTGTACCAACACCACTTTACTATCTTTTCTGGCAGCGGTGATTGCCGTGCAAACACCGGACATGCCGCCACCGGTAATCACAAAATCAGCATCTATTGTTACCAATCTATTGTCACGCACCTCTTCCGTCCGGTTATGTATTAATTCCATGTCTTATAATTTATCAGTCTTACAGTCTTTTGATTCTTCGGTTCTTCCCGGGATACATTAGCAATCCGACTATTAGGAGAAGGATTCCTGCAAATAATACCAGTATACCTGTTTGAATTGTTTTAATACCTAATAATATAACTAAAAATCCAATTGCCAGCACACCAAGTGAGATTACTCTTCTGCCCTGCCGGGCTTCGGTATCATTACTCTGTCCGGTTTCCGGTGGTGCACTGGTCTTCTGTTTTTCTACTTCAATCAGATATCTTTCATAGTCCGTATTTCCAAAAGCAGAAGTTCGCCATTTTATTTCAAAATACAGCAATAAAAAAATCGGAATACCTACGCCTGTTATCATCTCCTGCGCCCGTGTAAGGGCAAATCCAAAAAGATGAGGAGAAACAAATTTCATAAACAAATTAACAGCAAGGCTGATGATGGTGACGACCAGGACGGAACGTCCGGTTTGCTTTTTGGAAAACAGACTCCACAAAGGAGGAAGAAACAATGGCGCACCGGTAATGGCCCCCACACTCAATACAACTTCTATAATCCCCCCCATATAGGGAACAAGTAATGCCACGACAATGGTAGCTAAGCCAAATGTCACCGTTGAATAGCGAGCTACTTTCATCAAACGCTTTTCCGAACTCGCTGGGAAAAAATGCTTGTACAAGTCGTTGGTAAAAACGCCTGCTGCAATATTCAAAGTAGTATTTACTGAGCTCGAAGTGGCGAAAATCATAGCGCCCAAAATCATACCCAGCATACCTACCGGCAAAGCCACTTTACACATCATCAGATAAGCTCCTTCAGGATCCAATCCCTCTAACGTGGGATTGATTATCCGGTAAATCATGGGAGGCAACATCCATATCACAGGACTGATAAAATATAAACCTGCAAACAACCAACCCACTTTTTTTGCGTCCCGTTGAGTTCTTACGCTGGTGTAACGCTGTATATAGGCCCAGTTACCACTGATAAAAAACAGATTATACAAAGCAAAGGCTATTAAAAACCCTATCGAATACTCCTCATTAAAAAAACGAAAGAAATGTTCGGGAGCCTTTTCCACGAAAGACGAAACACCTCCCAGTTCATTAAAAGATAGTGGTACTACCAGAAGTACAGCCACCGTTAAAACGACCAACTGCAGCACATCGGTTACCACCACCGCCCATATCCCACCGATAGCGGTATATAAGATAATCAGTAGTCCCAGAATGATGGTCGTTATCTCCACC
>JACFNM010000290.1 GCA_019454915.1 Chitinophagaceae bacterium | reverse complement strand
GCCTCCATTTCTGAAGTCTTTAATCACTGTTTCTACTCCAAAGGAAACAGAAGGCCAATCTTTAAGATTTGGAAGGATATTCTCCATTTTTTCCGGTAACTGTTGGCATACTTCTGTAAGTTTTTCTTCATAGTTATCGCGGTCGTCATAGGAGAGATGAATAAAACGGTTGCATTCACCTATGGCAAGTTTGTTTTTGTCTTTTAAAAAAATAAAATAGGTGTCCTTATTATACAGTGTACCTCTCGATGTGCCTCCGGGCTTCTTAAAATGCAGCGTATATTTTTTGAAAAAACATTGCATAAACAACTTCATTTAGCATGTAGCTGATGTTTTTCTTTCTTCTATTAAAGGACGGGATAGTCAACTTTTGAAGAATTTTAAAGAATTAATCCCACACCAAAAAGCACGGCAAACAGCAAAGTGCTTAGTGCAAGGTACTTCAATTCAGGGTCCAATGCCGAAGCGTCTTTGGAGTTGAATACGACGATGATGCTTCTAATCATACCTGCAAATGAAATTACATATATCCATTGCCATACTGATGCTCCACTTTGTATACTATAACCTGTTGCTGTTATCATGCCGGTAATCAACAGGACAGCGTGATATATTCTGGCTTTCCGGATGCCTATTTTCACAACTAAAGTGTGTTTGCCGGAGATTGCATCATTTTGCCGGTCACGCATATTATTTAAATTCAATACACCGGTACTAAAACAGCCGATAGATACTGCGGGCAGTAATTCAGCAATGGTTAATTGATGCGTATGCAAATAATAGGTGCCGACTACTCCCACTAATCCAAAAAAGATAAAAACGGCAATATCGCCTAATCCCGCATACCCATAGGGATTCTTTCCCATTGTATATTTTAGGGCAGCGATAATTGCTGCGATACCCAGTACGAAAAAAAACAGCCCATAGGACAACTGCATATTTTGAGTACCTTCGATGATTAGAAAGATACCGGAAATCAGAGAAAGCAGAATAAAGACAATAATCATTATTTGCATCTGCCTGAGTGTAATCAGTCCTGCCTGTAAGCTCCTTTTGGGTCCGGTTCTCCCCTGATTATCTACCCCATGTACTGCGTCTCCATAATCATTGGCGAGGTTGCTCAGAATCTGAAGAAAGAGAGTGGTTAATATCGCCCAGATAAATACGCTCCGGTTAAAGCGATAATGAAATGCGGCAAGTAAGCTTCCCAAAATGACCGTAGAAAGAGCCAGCGGTAAAGTGCGTAAACGGAAAGTGATTAACCAGGCAGAAACAGAAGCCATATCGTTTTTAGCTAAGGGAATTTAGGAAATTTTTGAAAGTCAGGTTTTCTCTTTTCCAGGAAGGCATCCCGTCCTTCTTCCGCTTCTCCTGTACCGTAAATTAACCGGGTGGCTTCACCGGCATAAACCTGTTGCCCTACCAGTCCGTCATCAATTAAGTTCAGGGCAAATTTGGACATTTTGATAGCAGTGGGGCTTTTGGTTAAAATCTCCTGCGCCCATTCAAAAGCGGTTTCTTCTAACTGGCCGTGGGGGACAACGGCATTTACCATACCCATTTCATAGGCTTCCGATGCTGAATAAGATTTACCTAAGAAGAAAATTTCCCGGGCGCGCTTTTGACCTACCTGCCTGGCGAGGTAAGCGGAACCGAATCCCCCGTCAACACTGGCCACATTGACGTCCGTTTGTTTGAAGACAGCGTGTTCTTTACTCGCGAGCGTTAAGTCACATACTACGTGAAGACTGTGTCCGCCACCCACTGCCCAACCGGGTACTACAGCGATGACTACTTTGTTCATAAACCGGATTTGCCGCTGAACATCCAAAATATTAAAGCGATTTATGCCATCACCACCTTTATATCCTGTTTTATCACGCACCCGCTGGTCGCCGCCGGAGCAAAATGCCCATACACCGTCTTTAGGCGAAGGCCCTTCTCCGCTAATCAATACCACACCAATTTCCTGAGACTCATGACTGATGACCAGCGCATCCAGCAATGCGCTAACCGTTTCGGGGCGAAACGCATTTCTCACTTCGGGACGATTGAATGCGATTCGTGCCACACCATCGCAATATTTAAAAGTGATATCGTCGTATTCCTTAATGGTTTTCCACTGTATCTTATTCATTAGCTTTAGCTTTCATTCAAAGATGCCCAATAGGCTTTCAACACTGCAGGGTTTGTGTCCGCGTCCGTAAATATTTCTAAAATGGTTCTTTTTCTTTCGGAACGGAAGAATTCACTTAACCTGCCGGTAAGTTGTTGTTCCTCTTTCACCGCAAGATAATTCCAATTATAATGGGCAGCTATTTTTTCCGCATTTGTTTTCATAGCCGTCTCATAGAATAATGCTCTTTCTTCAGCTTCATCGGGACCTTCGATAATTCTGAAAATTCCTCCGCCACCATTATTGATAATGATGATTTTAAGGTTTTGAATATGCTCATCATTCCATAATCCATTCACGTCGTAATGAAATGCTACATCTCCGGTTATCAACAGATGATTTTTATGGGGAAGCGCGGCAGCAGTTCCCATGGCCGTCGCAGTACATCCGTCAATGCCGCTGGCGCCCCGGTTGCAATAGGTTTCGTTGGTCTGGGAAAATAACTGGGCGTACCGGATAGGGGAACTATTGGCAATATGCAAAACGGTGGTGTCAGGCAGATGTTGATATATCTCGTGAAACACCTTCAGGTCACTGTACTTACTATGGCCGATGAAATGATCGTGCCGTATTTCTTTTTTTTCTTTTAGCTGCAGCCATTTTTTCTTATAATCTGAAGAGACTATATTAATATAGGGATGCAACTGGTTAAAAAAAGCGGCGGGATCCATTGAGATTGCATTAGTGAGCGATTGATAGGTATCCATTGTGGAATCAAAAGGGTCAATATGCCAGTGAAATGAGGGATGGTGATTACGCAATAAGGATTTGATTCTCTTGGAAACGATTGCTCCCCCTACCGTAATTAACAGGTCCGGTTGAAGCTCCTGTACGGATACCTCATCCAAACCGGTGATGCAACGGTCAATTTGCTCGATAAACTCCGGATGGTGAATATTGGAAGTAGATTCCGTAAGAACTATCAGGTTATCGAAGCGGCTCATTTGGATAACAGCGTTGAGGAAGCCTTTATCGGTTGGGTGCTGACCGGTTAAGATCATCACTTTTTGACAGGAAGAAAATACGGAGGCAAGTTTCTTTAGTGTCGTTTCTCCAAGCCGGTTTTCTACCGACTCTTTAGTAAAAACCCGGGGAGCCACATCTTCAATATGTTCGGTTCTGTACAGTGGCTCGCTCATCGGAACATTGAAATGCACAGGGCCCGGGTTCAAAAATCGGGTATTATTAAATCCCTCGCTGACGCAACGCCGGATAAACCACAAATCGGCGGGTGAGGCAGCGTCACCGTTTAACTCATACCCGAAGCGGGTATAATTGCGGAATACATGGGTTTGATTGATCGTTTGCCCGTCTCCCTGATCTGTCCAGGTTTTGGGGCGATCTGCGGTGAGCACAATTAAAGGAATTTTCTGGTAATAGGCTTCCGCTATTGAAGGTCCAAAATTCAGGGGTGCCGAGCCGCTGGTGCAGAGCAGCGCAACCGGTTCCTTTAGTGCAAGCGCTTTCCCTAATGCAAAAAAGCCGGCAGCCCGCTCATCCCGTATACTGGTGCAGTGAAAGCCAGGATGGCGATTGAATGAAGTTACCAAAGGCGCATTGCGTGAACCCGGACAAATCACTATCTCTTTCAGCCCAAGCGCAGCGAAGGACAATACAATTTGCTGAATTCCTTTTTTGTCAGACAACTCCATTTTTTTGCAATGTGTTTTCAGAATGAATTTTCTCGCTCATCGTTTTGCTTTTCATCATCAATTCCTGCCATTCTTCCTCCGGATCTGAATCAGCCGTTAAACCTCCGCCCGCTAAAATGGCAATTTTTTCTTTCCCTATCTGCATATTTCTGATATTGATATAGAGATCGGCTGTGTGCTCAAAATCAGTTTCTCCTATAAATCCACAATAATATTTACGATCGTAACCCTCGTGTTCCAGTATATAATCCACTCCTTTTTTTGCCGGCCACCCACCTACTGCGGGGGTGGGATGCAACTGTCTGAGAAAGGGTTTTAATTCAATCGCTTTATGACCTTCATATATATAATCGGTTGCGATATGGGCCACACTTCCCGTTTCTACGTCATGAGGTGCTGTTTTCTCAATAAGTGTAAAGTCGAATTTTTGAAATACCTGTTCTATATGCTTTCCAACCATCAGATGCTCTTCCGTCTCTTTCGTTCTCCATTCGTAAATCTTTGATTCGCTACGGGGCTGTGTACCGGCAATCGCCCTGATGGACACTTCCTGATCTTTTTTCTTCAACAATAATTCCGGTGAAGCGCCTAACCATATACCCGCATCAGGATGTACTAAAAGGTGTACAAAGGTATCGGGGTAGGAATCCGAAAGTCCTTCAAAACAGTAAAAAGGGTCAAAATTTTCAGGTTTCTCTTCATAGAATACATTCGACAAAATCGCTTTTTCTAATACTCCCGACCGAATATCCTGCAAAAACACCGCTATTTTATGGAGATAGTCTTCTTTGGAGGAAGCGGGGGGTAAGGGAATATCCGGAAATGGGCTCTTTGGCGGGATGGATTCAATTTTTTGGATAAATGATGAATTTATCCATTCCGGATTCAATACGGGCAAAAAAAGCTCTTTTGCTGATGAATGCTGGCTAAACGGAGCTATCCAGCAAGTATTTTCTATCTGATGAGGTAAATATCCGGCATCAATAGCGAGACGCAGCCGCTTTTCACCCGGAAAACGATAAAGGCAAAAAGCGATGTGTTTTGAAAATAACGACCGGCCAATGGTAACAGCGAGATTCTTCAAAGCTCAAAATTGGAGTGGCAAAATTAGGAAGAATACCTAAGCTTTGCGCCTCTTTCCCCTATTGCCATTTTCGGTGTATAAAGTGTATTCTCTTTCCTTCACGCTATATTATGGGCTGTTTTGTGGTCGGTGAACTAATGTGTTTGTTAATAATTTTCTAATGACTAACACTTATTGTTTATGTATTTTTACTACTTTTATGTAAGTGCAATCTCTTATATATATAAACAGGAGAATATATTTTGATCCGAAACCTTTGTTGGAAAATGAACTTTGCTACTGTCTCTTATGACTTTGGCGAAATCAGATATGAATTTTTTTTAATTAAAAAAATGTAACAGTTTATGAGTTTGAAATTTTACACAGCTTTCCTGTCTTTTTTTGTTTTTTGGGCGCAGGTTATTGTTGCTCAGCCCAATGTGGCATTAGGAAGGAAT
>JACFNM010000289.1 GCA_019454915.1 Chitinophagaceae bacterium | reverse complement strand
GGTATTGCACTTTGTGGTTACGCCGGACGCCTGAAGGAAAAAGACTATCAAAGTCAGCAGATTCAAAAAGGAAATTATCGGTTCACCATAGGTATCACGCTCTGTATCCTGGCAGGGATACTATCAGCTTTATATGGATTTTCATTATTCCGTGGACAACCCATCGCTGATGTGGCAGAGAAGTATGGTGCGGGCGATTTGCAGGGCAACGTGATCTATATCTTTTCCAATTCAGGCGCATTTGTCTCAACGGCGTTGTATTGTATTTACCTGCACTATAAAAATAAAACCTGGCATGAATATACAACTTCGGTCAGTGTGAATGGTCAGCGATCCGGATGGTTAAGAATCAATTATGGACTGGCTGTGTTAACCGGCATATTGTGGTACACGCAGTTCTTTTTTTACGGATTGGGACACAACAGACTCGGAATATATAAATTTACGAGCTGGGCTATTCACATGATCATGCTGGTATTAATTAGTGCGGTTGTTGGACTAATTTTGAAAGAATGGAAAGGAGCCAGCAGAAAAACATCGCGTACGCTGGTACTGGCGCTACTGGTTTTAGTAGCAGCGGTATTGATTATTACCTATGGAAATTATTTAGGTGAAAATTAAGTACGATGAAAGATTTGAGTCATATTCGTTTTGAGATACCAGATATTGGTGACACTTCTCCGGTAGTGAGCATAGGTGCCGGTGGTATAGTAGAAGGTGCGCATTTACCTGCCTATCGAATGGCGGGAATCCCTGTCGCCGGAATCTTTGATATTAATCAGGAAAAGGCGGAGAAGTTAGCCACGGCTTTCCATATTCCGAAAGTATATAGTACTATGCAGGAACTGACTTCAGAAAATACCACCAACTGTATTTACGATGTTGCTGTTCCGGGCAGCAAGATCATTGATGTGTTGCCTCTGTTGCCCGATAACAGTTATGTACTTATTCAAAAGCCGATGGGCGAGGATGAGGGACAGGCGAATGCCATTCTGGATTTGTGCAGAAGTAAGCAATTAGTGGCAGGTATTAATTTTCAGATGAGGTATGCTCCCTATATTCTGATGCTGAAGCAAATGCTGGCTGAGAAATTGTTAGGCGAAATTTGTGACCTGGAAATATACGTCAATGTATATACTCCGTGGCATATGTGGGATTTCTTAAAAGGGGCGGCGAGAGTGGAAATTCTTTATCACAGCATTCATTATATTGATTTAATCAGAAATGTATTAGGAGAGCCAAGAAGTATTTATGCAAGATCTACGCGCCATCCTAAGATGCCTCATCTGGCTGAAGTGAAATCGAATATCATTATGGATTATGGGGATATGCTTCGGGTAAACATTTCCACCAACCATATTCATGAATTCGGTTCGCATAATCAGGATGCTTTTGTCAAAGTGGAAGGAACGAAGGGAGCCGTAAAAATAAAACTGGGTTTGTTAATGAATTACCCTGACGGGATTCCCGATGTGTTCGAATATGTTCTGCCGGATGATGATCCTGTGGAATGGCATCAACTGCCTCTTCAAGGTTCGTGGTTCCCTCATGGCTTTATCGGAACCATGTATGAGATGATTAAAGCGAAACAGGGGGTGATACCTCATCCTGATAATTCGGTGGAAGATTGCATTAACACGATGCGCCTGGTGGAGCAGGCTTATCAGCAACAAAACAGCGTTAAGATGTTGGATGAAGATGTGTAACCGGATGGTGAGACAGGGTAATTATGCATCGGATTTTATTGAAATAGTTGGAGAATCGCATCTGCTTTTAGCAGGCACTCATTGTATTCTTTTTCTGCATCCGCCAAAATGGTAATAGCACCACCTACACTCAGGCTTAGGTATTGAGTCTTTTTATTGTACACTAAACTTCGTATTACCACACTAAAATCGAAATCTCCGTTTGGATCTATATACCCCAGTGCACCTGAATAAATACCACGTTTGTGTGTTTCAAATTGTTCAATAAGTTGCATGGCACGAATTTTTGGGGCGCCGGTCATGCTACCCATCGGGAAACTGTTTTTCAGCGCATCAATCCACGTACGGTTTTTATCCAACGCTGCGGTTACCGTACTAATAAGTTGATGCACGGTTAAAAAAGTATAAACGCCAAAAAGCTCAGGAACAGAAACGCTGCCCGTAGCGGCTATACGGCTGAGGTCATTCCTAACCAAATCTACTATCATTACATTTTCTACCCGTTCTTTTACAGATGTATGAAGTAGTGTTTTTAGGTTTTCATCTTCCGTTTTGTTTTGGCTTCTCCGGGCTGTTCCTTTAATCGGTTGCGAGACTAATTGATTGTCTTTTTTTTGTAGATATCTCTCGGGGCTGGCGCTCATCACTGAAATTTCCGGAGAATTGAGGAAAGCAGCAAAAGGAGGTTTCGCTTTTTTATTTAGCGCATCAAATACGCTATCAGGCTGTAAATCTGCATTTTCTGCATAAAATTCCTGGCAAAAATTTACTTCGTAAATGTCCCCCCGTTGAATATGTTCCTGCAGCGCCAATACTTTTCTTAAGTATCGGGCTTTGCTCATTCGTGCTGTAAAATCAATTTTGGGAAGCGGCTTGTTTTCTTTTAAAGTGATTGTCAGAATCTCTTTCAGCAACTCGTCTTCGCGGAAAGTACTGTTATAGATTTGGAATACGCCATTGGTCACCGAACCGACAATTTCAGGTTCAACGAAAAATAAAGCGGGTGCATTAATGCTATCTGGATTTTTTGAATAAAGGCGCTCTACGTCGTTTTTCGCATCGTAGCAGATGTAGCCAAACAGCCAGGAATTTTGATGCGCTTGTGCCAATCGGTCAAAAGTATGCTGATTGGCCGAAATAATCCTTTTGGCGCCTGCGGCAAAGAGCAAATCGTATTTGCGATATGCATCAGGGTATTGGTTGCCTGTAAGTAGGGTAAAGTGGCTGAACGTTCTGCTCCATACCAGCATTTTTTCTATAAAGTCCGAAAGGTTTTCTATCCTTTTTGTCATGCTGCGAAGATAAAGTTACGATCCGGGACATCGTGCTTAAAATTAGGAATCATGCCTATTAGGGATTTTCTCCTTGCTTTTTTAAAGAATGCACCTAACTTTCAGAAATGAATTGGTAAAAAGAAGACGATTATGAATTTACCTGGTAAGGGAAAAGAAGAACATAGTTATGATGCCATCGTAATTGGCTCAGGTATCAGCGGGGGCTGGGCTGCTAAAGAATTGTGTGAGGCAGGATTAAAAACCCTGGTGCTTGAACGAGGCAGGATGGTGCAGCATATCAAAGATTATACTACCGCTACTCTTGATCCCTGGCAGTTTCCTCACCGGGGAAAATCAAAAGCCGAATGGTTACAGGAAAATCCGATTGTCAGCCGGTGTTATGCATTCAATGAAACGACAGAACATTTTTTCGTAAAAGATAATGAACATCCCTATATCCAGGAAAAGCCTTTCGACTGGATCCGGGGGTATCAGGTAGGTGGTAAATCTTTAACCTGGGCAAGACAAACCCAACGTTGGAGCAATTATGAGTTTGAGGCGCCGGCACGGGACGGATTTGCTGTGGACTGGCCCATCCGCTACAAAGATCTCGAGCCCTGGTATGCGCATGTGGAAAGATTTGCCGGCATCAGTGGCAACCGGGATGGTATTGTTAATTTGCCGGATAGTGAGTGCCTTCCCGCCTTTGAACTGAATTGTGTCGAGAGGCATATTCAGGATAAGATAAACCAACACTATACTGACCGGAAAGTGATAACCGGAAGATGCGCACATTTAACCGATCCGCGGGAGATACATCAAAATCAGGGACGCTCTAAATGTATGGCCAGAAATTTGTGTTACAGGGGCTGCCCGTTTGGCGCTTACTTCAGCTCAAATGCCTCCACGCTTCCGTGGGCAGAGAAGACGGGTAATCTGACTATTCGCCCTCATTCGGTGGTGTCGAAGATTTTGTATGACGATAAATCACAAAGAGCAGTTGGCGTACGGGTGACGGATGCACTTGATAAAACAACAACGGAATTTTTTGCAAGGATAATCTTCGTCAATGGCTCTACCTTAAATTCTAATATACTGCTACTCAATTCCACATCGGATCGTTTTCCAAATGGGTTGGGAAATGACAGTGGCGTATTAGGACACTATATAGCTTTTCATAATTATCGCGGTAATATTCATGCTACGATTGATGGTTTTGAAGACCAATACTATTATGGACGGAGACCAACCACTGCCTTCATGCCTTCATTTCGTAATGTATTCAAACAGGAAACGGATTTCCTGAGAGGCTATATGGTGGCATTCAGTGCCGGTCGTTCGGGCTGGCAAAATGGTTTGGGAATGGATGGTATTGGCAGCGATTTTAAGCAGCAGCTATTGGAGCCGGGGAGCTGGAGTGTATTTATGATGATGCAGGGAGAAACCATTCCGAAATATGAAAATCATGTGCGGCTCAGTAAAGATGCAAAAGACCCCTGGGGGATACCCCAAATGATTATTTCGGTTGATTATGATGAGAATGATATCCGGATGATGCATGACTTTCTGGAACAGGGCTCGGAAATGCTGGAGAAATCAGGATGTAAACAAATCCGGACAGCCGATACTAAACAGGCTCCTGGTTTGGATATTCATGAAGTGGGGGGTATTCGTATGGGACACGATTCTAAGACTTCCGTATTGAATAAGTGGAACCAGGTGCATAGCTGTAAAAATGTATTTGTTACAGATGGTTCCTGTATGGTTTCAACCGGAAATCAAAATCCTTCGCTCACCTTCATGGCGCTGACTGCCAGGGCCGCCGGTCATGCGGTAGACGAGTGGAAGAAGGGAAATCTATGATGGGGTAAACCGAAAGATCGGTTATGCGGTGAGGATAAACGGGGCTACAAAAATCCCAGCTCCAGTTTGGCTTCTTCACTCATCATATCCCTGTTCCATGGGGGATCGAAAGTGAGGTGGACATAGACGTCTGTAACGCCATCAACGGCTTCCACTTTTTCCTGAACTTCCGAAACAATTTCCCCACCCACAGGGCAGCCGGGCGCCGTCAGGGTCATGATGATTTTAACCTTACCGTCATCACTCACCTCTAATTCATATACCAAACCCAAAGCCACGATATTCACCGGTATTTCCGGATCGTAAACGGTTCTAAGCACTTCATCTATTTCGTCGTAAAGCATAAATTATTTGAGATTTAAGATTTAAGATTTAGAATTTGAAATTGCCGATGCATTTGTCAATTGCCACATTACCCACACTTTCCCATTTTCAAATTCCCAAATTTTCAAATTTTCAAATTTTCCCACATTCTCACATTTCCACATTTCCCCCATTCTACCCCTCCTTACTCATCAACGCCA
>JACFNM010000288.1 GCA_019454915.1 Chitinophagaceae bacterium | reverse complement strand
TCCGTGGCATCTCATACAATGATTACTATATAAAATTTGCCCCGCTTCCAGGTTGGTTTTTACCACTTTCTTTTCTGTCTTTTCCTTTACCAGATTGAGCACCCAGGCCATCTCATTGGCATTGACATAGAACATTTCGGTATTGGGATCAAATGCTCCCCCACCCCATTCGCCTCCTCCGTCATAGCCCGGAAAAATCAGGGTACCCTTCTCCGTTGGCGGTGTAAACATTCCCTCGTATCGCAGTGAAGAAAACCTGTCTCTTATATCCCGATACGACGCACTGTCTACTAAATTATTCAAATCATCTTTTGTCAGAGTCTGCCTGGAAAAAGCTTTTGGAAGTACAGGAACCGGTTGTGTGGCATTCAACTTTTCTCCCAGTGCGGCGTCTTCGGTAGCGACCTTCTTTTCTTCAATAGGGAAAACAGGTTCTCCGGTTTCTCTGTCCAGAACAAATATCAAACCTGTCTTAGTTGTTTGCACAACAACATCAATCTTTTTTCCATCCCGTGTAATAGTCGCTAAACCCGGTGCTGAAGACACATCCATATCCCACACATCATGACGTACGGTTTGATAATGCCAGATTCTTTCTCCGGTCTCTGCATTGAGTGCGATAATACAATTACCAAATAATCCGTCTCCTAATCTCCGCCCGCCATAAAAATCGTTTGTAGGGTTCCCGGTAGGCGCATATAAAATACCCCGCTTCTCATCCAGACTAAATCCTGCCCAGCTATTGGTACTTCCCATCTTTAAATAAGCGGTGGTATCTTCCCAGGTCTCATAACCGTATTGTCCCGGATGAGGTATCGTATGGAATATCCATTTCTGTGCGCCGGTTCGGACATCAAATCCCCTGATATGTCCCGGCGTGTTATCACTGACCAACCCACTCACGAAAAATAAATCTTTATAAATCATGACTGCAGAAGTGGGAGCTACAAATAATCCCTCCGGATTACGATCTAATCCCAATCGCAAATCAATCCCGCCTTCATCACCAAATTCTTTAACCAACTTCCCGCTCGTAGCATCCACCGCGAATACCATCGGTCCTACGGTGTAAATGATTCTTTTGTCTTCTCCATCCGCCCAGTAAGCCACCCCCCTGTTCATATTCACCCTACGCAAATGCCACTTCGGATTAGCAATCGAATCTGCAGGATCAAATTTCCAGATCTCTTCCCCTGTATCCGCTTTCAGGGCAAACAATTTCATTTTTGGAGATACGCCATAGAGTATTCCTTCTATAATGATTGGATTGCATTCTATTACGCCTAAATTTTCCGGGTCATTATTTTCTGAATGATAAACCCAGGCTACTTCCAGATCTTTTACATTTGAAGTATCAATTTGTTTTAATCCCGAATAATTGATGCTTTTTTTAGAACCCCGTGTAACAGGCCAGTCTGCATAATCATCAGCATGATCCGTACACGAAAAAAGAAGACCCACTGCAACAAAGAAAATAAAACGACCCAAAAAAATATTAACCGTTCTCATATATCATTACCCATTTAAAATAAGTATAGAGAGGAAGTAAAAAATGATCCTTCCGCTCGATCCGGTTTAAGTACTGAAACCTGATACACCGATACAGCAATGAACAGGATTTAATCCTTACACTCATTGCTGAATTTTATGCCATCAAATTACAGCAGGAATATTAAAAATACTTTACAGTATTAAACTAATTTTTTAAAAAACTTAAATTCAGGCTTTTCGTTTTCTGCCATGCCGGCAAGATTTACTTCCACTTCCAAAGCATCAATCCGGGTCAGATCTATGTTCTCAAATTTAAAATAGCCATCTCCTTTGGCTGTGCCTGCCGTGGGTTTTCTTCCGATATGATGTTTTAAAATAATACCACTGATCTCATCTGCTTTGACTAGTCCAATTTTGGGACTTTTTAATTGTCTGACTTCTATCGTCTCAATGGGCGATGCCGCCCCATTATCCCGGTCAAGATAAGATGCACGTAATATATACCGCCCGTCATTCTTGGACATATCATCAATGACAACAGTTCCTTTTAACGGTTTGCTTTTTGTTGTTCCTGTTCTGTGTTGAAGCAGATAACCGGCAATCAGTTCTGCCTCCTTCATAGTGATGGCCGGATGTGGAGGCATGGCTTCCTCACCCCATATTCCCACGCTTCCATTGATAATCTTTCCTGCCAGATATCCGCGCCCATCCGGCTTTGTTCCGTATTTTTTCCCGATATCATCAAAAGATGGTCCCATCAATTTAGTATCCATCCTATGGCAGATGTTACAGTCATTGTTGTTTAACAAATACCTGCCTACAGATAATTCCACGGGTAGTAAAACATCCTCGTTCTTTAAGACACTATTTAAATCTACTAGTTCTGCAACATCTTCCTTCACAAAGTCAATATTCATTTTTACTTTACCCTCACCGATATCACCATCATGAGTATTGCCATCTTCTTTATCTTTTACGGATACTTCATACTGAATACGATCTCCTGAAAACCAGAAAGACTGATTGCTATTCTTCAGAGCAATATGAACAACAGGCGGTTCATTTCCGACTGCCTTTGAATTTTCTGTTCGTTTTATCCTCATCAATCACCTCACTCATTAGTACGCCGTCAACGAAGTGCGGTAAATGGTTACCTTTCGCAATTAATATGATATTCATGCCACGCGGGATTAATAATATCCCCAACCAAAGAATCCGGGTCACCTAAGTTTTTTTTCACCATGCGGGGCATCCAGGTATTGGACCGGATATGCTCTTTCAGATCACTATCTGGCAGATCGGGTAACACCACACTCTCTCCCCGTTTGGCAATCGTAGTTCTTTTTCTTTCTTCATAATTCATTCCGGTATAGCGATTATGACCGTCTATATCGCCCTGATAGCCTCTCAACGCAAATGGAACTCCTCCGATAAATTCATTCGGGTCACCTTCTACCATTTCACTCCGGTAATTGGTCCCGCTGTTTCCGTCTTTAGAAATTCTATATTCCACTTTCAGTTCAAAATGTTCTACCTCACTGCCCTGCCAGGTGATACAGGTGTTTTGTTGTAATAAAGTAGAAGGAGTAACCTCACCCACCAACAACCCATTCTCCACACGCCAGTAGGTTTTATCCCCGTTCCAGCCGTTTAATGTTTTTCCATCGAAGAGGTCAACAAATCCATCCTTTATACTCCGCAAAGCCTATCTAAGGTGTTGATAATGAAACGGATACTATTTTTTTGTAAAGAAAATTAATAGACTTGTACTCTCGTTAATACTGGCGTATGCGGTCATTGTAGTTAGCCCTCTACAAAAAAATACCGGCACTGAAATTTAACTTTCAGTGAAAACAGAAGTCAAAGCCTGCAATATATTCATAAGTTATGAAGAACGGGAGCATGCTATTATTTGTACTCATGTTATTGATAAGTTGTACAAAAGACGATAACCCTAAGGAAATTACACCCGATACTTCGATGTATTTTCCCGCCAATTCCGGCTCGGGCTGGGAAACAGTTTCTCCTGCCCAGATGGGCTGGAACACCACCGCCATTGAAGATTTGAAAACCTTCCTTGCTCAAAAAAACACCAAATCGTTTATGATACTCGTAAACGGAAGAATTGTGATGGAGGAGTATTTCAATGGGCATACTGCATCCACCGATTGGGAATGGAACAGCGCGGGTAAAACATTAGTATCTGCAACAACAGGAATTGCACAACAGGAAAATTTGCTGAATATCAATAACAAGGTTTCAGATTATGTAGGAACCGGTTGGACGGATATGCCGCTGGAAAAAGAAAACCTGATTACGGTAAGGAACTTACTCACCATGACTTCCGGCATTAGCGATGAAAGTCAATTGGTCATACGCAAGAATCTAACCTATGTTGCCGATGCGGGAACAAGATGGGCTTACGGCAATGTTTTTCAATCATTAATGGATGTAGATGCAAATGCTTCTGACACCGATTTTGAGACTTATTTCAATGAAAAGCTTAAAAACAAAATCGGTATGGAAGGCTTTTGGAATTTCGGTGTCATCTTCAAAATATACCACAGTAATACCAGGAGTATGGCAAGGTTCGGGCTTTTGGCCCTGAACAAAGCAAGTGGAAAGATGAACAGATCATCAATGAAAATTACTTTAACGAAAGTACCCATACCTCCCAGGAGATAAACCCCTCTTATGGATATTTATGGTGGCTCAACGGAAAATCAAAATTCATGCTTCCCCGTTCGCAAACTGTTTTTCAGGGAGCACTAATTCCCAATGCTCCTTCGGATATGTTTGCCGCATTGGGCGCTTCTGACCAAAAGCTCTATGTAATTCCGGGTAAAAAAATGGTGATCGTAAGAATGGGCGACGCTTCCGATCCCGACAATCCTACTTTTGCCACTTCGGGCTTCGACAATGCACTTTGGGCAAAAATTAATGCCGTCATAAACTGAGGAATTCGGGGATGTTGTACGTTGTGTGAAACTGAGTTAATTTGAAAATGGGAGAATGTGGAAATGAGAAGAATGTGAGAATGTGGAAATGTGAAAATGTGCTAGGCAGTACTTACTTGAGGGGGGAATTCAGATATATTAGATGGTGCACCATAAAAATAAAAAATAAAAAAGCCTCAATATTTATATTGAGACTTTAGTGTGACCCCGTCAGGATTCAAACCTGAAACCTTCTGATCCGTAGTCAGATGCTCTATTCAGTTAAGCTACGGGGCCAATTATCTTTTTTTTGTCAGTTCCGATTAAAAACCGGAAACTTCATTATTTGTTGTCCGATGCTCCCTGCCTGCCGGCAGGCAGGTATTCAGTTAAGCTACGGGGCCGGTTATCATTCTCACAGGGCGGCAAAGATAAGCCCGATACTTAAAAATGCCAAAAGAAAATCATCATTGACAGCCTGGTAAAATGTAGAAGCCGGTCGCTAATAATGCCATCTTACAAAGGCTTCCATCGCCGCATATTTTGTTAGTCCAAGCTGGGCATATAATTGTGCTGTATTTGCATTCCTTTCTTCAGCCCTCTGCCAGAATTCGCGGGAGTCCGTTCCCTGGAATGGAACAGAATCTTTTTGCGATTGATGAATAAAGATACCAAAGCGTTTCTTCAGAACCTGCTCCGGGCTCATGGGTATAGCCATCTCTATCTCGGTAATATCCCATTCCTGCCATGCGCCTTTATATAGCCAAACCCAACAATCTTTTATCCATTCATCTCCCGCCGCCTTAATTCTCTTTAGCGCTTCAAATACGATCTCGAGGCAAACCTTATGCGTTCCGTGTGGATCGGCTAAATCTCCCGCACAATAAACCTGATGAGGCTTTATTTCACGAAGTAGCTCCATCGTTAACCGAATATCATCTT
>JACFNM010000287.1 GCA_019454915.1 Chitinophagaceae bacterium | reverse complement strand
CACTCCATCCAGGCAATCGTGAATGGCTCCACCAATTTCATCCTTACAAAAATGTTTGAGGAGAAACTGGATTTTAAACAGGCATTAATACTTGCGCAGCAATTGGGATTTGCCGAATCCGACCCGTCATTGGATGTGGAAGGCTGGGATGCCTTAAACAAATGGACCTTCCTGCTGACACATGCTTATGGCATCGTAGAAAAACCCGAAAATATTGTATTCAACGGTATTCAGAATATTCAACTGAGCGATGCCGTGGTAGCGCGTGAAAAGAATTATGAAATTAAACTGGTAGCCCAGGCAAAAAAACTACACAACGGAAAAGTAGCCGCCTTCGTTCTGCCCCAGTTTGTTACGCACGACGACCCCCTGGCTTTTGTTAAAAACGAGTTTAACGGCGTGGTTATTGAAAGCAGTTTTGCAGACCGGCAGTTTTTTTACGGAAAGGGCGCCGGTAGCTTCCCAACCGCATCAGCCGTACTAAGCGATATCTCAGCATTAAGATACGGTTATCGTTACGAATACAAAAAACTATACTACCACACTCCCTCCGAGCTTACCAACGATTTTTTTGTACGGGTTTATCTCAGCTTCGACGAGTGGAAAATAATCCCGCGTGAAAAATTTGAATGGATTGAAGAATGGCATGCCGGCGAAAGAAAATACCTCACCGGCGTATTGCACTTCAGCAATCTTAAGAATGACAAGTGGTGGAAAGAAAATGATATTTCTCTCATTCTGACTCCCAACCCCATCATCGAAGACATTGAAATCAGAAAATTGAAAAAGAAGAGCCTGGAACTTGCCGGGGTCATAGACTAAGTAATCGGAACGCTTTCGCTACTCCCTTGTACGGGTTTATCCGCCTGTTCCGGTGCCAACACAAGCCTCTGACAAAAATCCGCGGGGACCGGCTAATATCCATATACGGATTTAGCTACCCTGAAAGTATTGCAATGGGCTTCGGTAATTATTTTTATATCCTCTGAATATCCGCCACCCATCGCTACCACACAAGGGATCCGCTGCGCATACAATCTTTCAAAAACAATTTGATCCCGTTGCTTACACCCCTCAGGCGTGATCCGGAGTTTCCCGAATTTATCCGTTTCTAATACATCCACACCGGAAAGATAGAATACAATATCCGGGTTCACGTCGGGCAATAATTGCTCTAAAGATTGATTCAATATCCTTAAATAGGTCCCGTCTTCCGTATTGTCTTCGAGCGGAACGTCCAAATCACTTTTTTCTTTTTTGAAAGGATAATTATGCGCCCCATGCATGCTGAAAGTAAACACGCGATCTTCCTGTTCAAATATTTTAGCCGTCCCGTTTCCCTGATGGACATCCAAATCAACAATCAAAATTTTTTGCGCTAAACGCCGGTGAAGCAGGTAATTGGCAGCAATGGCAAAGTCATTCAACAGGCAAAAACCTTCGCCCCGGTCCCGAAAAGCATGATGTGTACCCCCGGCTACGTTTAAAGCAATCCCGGATTGAAGCGCGGCATGGCAGCAATCAATTGTACCCTGCATGATTACCAACTCTCTGTGGGTAAGTTCCTTCGATTGCGGGAAGCCGATTTGCCGTTGTTCCCGTGCGCTCAGGGTTTGATTTTTTAATTTATTCAGATAATCCTTGTCATGCGTGAGTAATATCCACTCATCCGGGCATACCTGAGGCTGAAAGAGATGCTCAGCGGTAATGGTTCCCTCGTACAATAATTGCCCTGGGATCAACTCATACTTCAGCATAGGGAAACGATGACCTTCGGGCAACGGATGGTTATAAACGGGATCAAAAGCGATATAAAACATAGCAGGAGCGTTCTTTGAAAACAGCGGCACAAAAATACCCTAATCTGAAGATAGTTGAGGGACAATGCTTCACTCCTGTAAATAACAAAAAGAGGGACAAAATAAATAGACGGATGACAAGGCATCCTGCTTACTATTTCAAAGGGATGCCTTGCCTCCTGTTGATACCATTACCCTTTTTTGATTAAGGGTATTGAGAGTAAATCCTTACTGTTAACAAGCACCTCCAGCAAATAGTTCCCCGGAATCATCTGACCGGTCTTCTCCAATTCATAAGTGTTTAATCCTTCCAGGCCAACACCCTTCTTTTTCAGAATCTCCTTTCCATTTTCATCGGTAACCTTCATAACAATATAAGACCGGTTTTTCAATTGTACATTCACATGAATATCCTGCAAAGCCGTATTAGGCGTAACGCTGACCATGGACAGGTCATCTGACTTATATAATTGCACCACCATCGTTTTTGAATACTGGATATTCCCCCGGTTATCCACCATTTTCAGCCGGTAATAATTGGTAAAACGATTCGGCTTCCCGTCCGGCAGGGCAAACTCTCCGATGTGTTTATCGTCAGAAATTGTGGCGATGGGAGTATAGCGTTTCCCGTTGCTACTGCGCTCTACAATGATATTATAGCAACAGTTTCCTTTTATTTTACAAAAAAGATCAATGGATTTATTATCCGGCGTTGCCAAACCGTTAAACGACAACACTTCTATTTTTGCTGGCGGATCCTGTATCTTTTCGCCGCATGGTATGAATTGTGTAAAGCCGGCATGAGCCTGCAAAGCGGGTGCAGATACTAATCCCATCACTCCGGTACAAACTAATAATTGAAAGATTTTGATAACCCTTTTCATTGTCTCGTGCTTTAGTTGTTGAATGGCAGATCACTACCAGAGCATTTCCAGGTACCCGGTTTTTGCCAAAGGAGATAGAAATTGGAGGAATAGGGGTAAGAGACTAATGAATGATTTTTCAAAAATACGGAACCGATCAAAAATAATTATATAGTAAGAGGGCATGTACTTCGGCGGGAGCCGCCATGGTAAGGCAGACCTTTCGAAGTAGATACCGCTCAGCATTTGCTTAATTTAAGGCCCCTTAGACAAGGGGCCTCATTCCAATTAGGAATTTCACAACCTCTATAAACTCTTTCCGGTCGGCGTCATCTTGATGCCGACACCACAATACTGTAAGATGAAACTTCGACTGTATCCACCTGCTTAATCCTGTAAGCTAATTGCTTCTCCTCAACACCTTTCAGTTCATCTATAAATGTATAATGCTTAATTTCATAACTGTCTTCAAGGGTGAACAACAAAGCAATCGTTTTAAAAGTAAGCCCGTCCAGGCTCCGTTGAATCTCAAACTGCTTATTATTGGTTTCCTTCAGGGTGGACCATTTAATTTCCACTTTATTGTCTGATACAGTAGCGCTAATCCGTTCAAAATCCACCGATACATATTTTCCCACGCTCAGCTCACTTCCTTCCGGAGAAGGGGATACTACCGGGCAAACCATTGCCTTTGCGTATCCAAACAAAAATGTCATAGCGGCTATATAAATGAGTACCCATAATTTTTTCATCTTTCCAGAGTTTTCGAGGTGGTAAAATCTAATTTGTTAATCAGATGGAACAAAGCCCGGCTTCAAACTCAGATATTGAAAAGCTAAGTGCGGTATTCATCACTACATTTCCATATAAGAAAGGAGGATATTCGGGATTATAAGAATGGTTATAGTTAACGCCTATATGTTTTCGTGCAATGAATGTATTTCAGCTACAGGTCAGGAAAGCCGGCTTTTAAAAGGAAAATTGCGTGGTTAAGGTAAACATTAATCCGTTGCAGTTGGATTGTCTGTCAAAGATAGTCAACACCACGAGAATAGGTAGTGTTTATTGTGTATTTTTTGTTGATATATGTCAAATAAAAATGATTATCCTCACCACTTTTATTATCGGTTTTACTATCACCGATTAATATATAAATATTAGAGTCATATCTTCCGAAATGCAGAAGCATGGTCCGAAGTCATTCCTTAACCGGTAAAAGAAGCCGGGGAGTATGATCCCAAAAAAAGGATGCATTTCTGCATCCCTTATAACATTATCCGCAAGTAATGTATTCAGCTATGTAAGAACACTATTATCACTCTCTATGCTATACGTACCTGGTAACTCCCGGAATCGCTACCGGATAGAAACCGTCAGCATTGGGTACAATGGGTGGCGTTGCTGTCCAGGCATATTCAGCCGGTTGGAGGTTGATACCGGAATTAATCGCTTTGTCCCATTCGATCACCTGACCACTGTAAGTAGCCATCCGGCCAAGAATGGAAGTCATCGTACTCTTAGCGCCATTCTCCGCGTCAGCAAATTTAAACTGTCCTTTAGCAACGGCGGCAAACAATTCATCGTGTTCCGTTTGATATGGATTGTTTTCTTTGCTTCTGTCATACTGGTATAACACTTTCCCTTTATGATCAACGATGTTGGCCGCACCCATGAATATTTTTCCCTTTGTTCCCACAACCAACTCATCTACTTTACTCATTGTCTTAGGCTGATGCCGGCATTGACTGTTCAGGACAGAACCATCTGCATAATGAAACTCAACATAATGATGGTCAAATATTTCGCCGTAATCCTTACCCGTCCTTACTTCTCTTCCTCCCATCCCTTGCGCTTTCACCGGGTAACCACCTTTGAACCAGTTTACCACATCTATGTTATGAATATGCTGCTCTGTGATATGATCGCCGCAAAGCCAGTTAAAATAATACCAGTTACGCATCTGGTACTCCATTTCGGTTTGACCTTCTTTGCGCGGATGCACCCATACGCCGTCTCCATCCCACCAGGCCTGTGCCGATATAATATCGCCTACAGCATCTTTACGCTTATATAATTCGAGATAAGAATTTTGATAATGGCGTTGTAAACCTACCACCACATTCAATTTCTTTTGCTTTGCAATGGCCGCTGCCGCCAATACCTTCTGAACACCTGCCGGATCCGTAGCCACCGGCTTTTCCATGAAAATATGTTTATTCTGCTTTACGGCTTCCGTAAAATGAATCGGTCTGAAGCCGGGAGGCGTTGCCAGTATCACCACGTCAGCCAAAGGAATAGCCTGTAAATAAGCCTCAAATCCTATAAACCGTCTTTCTTCCGGCACATCAATCCTGCTGGCGTCAATTTCTTTGGAGATGGCTTTTAATGAATTGTCCAGCCTGTCCTGGAAAGCATCTGCCATGGCAACCAGCTTCACATTTTGTTTAGTAGATAAAGCCTGGGTGGCAGCGCCGGTACCCCGTCCGCCGCATCCAATGAGCGCAATCTTAATGGTGTCGTCCGCACCCGAAAAATAATTGGCCCTGGTCAAAATGGGAGCAGCCAGCATCCCGCCGGCCAACAGTGAAGAATTTTTTACAAATGATCTTCGTGAAGTTTGAAGAGAAAGGAGTTTTTTATTTTTCATACAACGTGTTTTATTATATCTGCAATTGATTAATCAATATTCAAATACTTATTATAAAAAGCTTCC
>JACFNM010000286.1 GCA_019454915.1 Chitinophagaceae bacterium | reverse complement strand
TGGTATTATATATAATATTGGTCCCAAGAGAAGTCTTAAAGCTTAGACCATCCATTAAATTCAGGTTAATAAATGCTCTTCCAACGTTAGCAAAGTTGTTATTGAAATTTCTGACTCCATAAAGGAAAACATAAGGACTCTGCTGACCTGAATGTCCTGTTGGTATATAATCAAATGTCCTGGGATACTTGCCGTTTAGCTTTTCGGGACTCACAAAAGGAGGATATTTTACCAGACTAACCATATTGCTTCCTGCTACTCTTTGTTTGGTGAAATGAGGGTTCAACTCTACTCCAAGACTGACTATTCGGTTTACTTTCACATCCAGATTGGCTCTAAATCCGTAGGTTTCATAAAAAGCCGTTTTCAGAGCACCAGCTTCATTGGAATAAGTTCCTGAAATGTAGTATCTGACGTTATCATTTCCACCGCTTAAGGATAGATTATAATTTTGAACCGGTGCTGTTTGAATCACTTCATCCTGCCAAATAGTTTGCGGTAATTCCTTAGACTTGGGATTAACCTGGTAGTTCACCGGTCGTCTGCTATCTCCAAATATCGGTATAGTCGTGTCACCACCCGCCCAGGCAAATTCTCTATTTTGATATTTGACAAGATACTTATACCATTCTTCCCCCGTTAACCAGTCATTAAATACAATAGGCCTCCCAACTCCGGCGTAGGCGTTCAGATTCAAAATCGGCTTACCTGACTTTCCCCTTTTTGTAGTAACCATAACCACTCCGCCTGCACCTCTGGATCCATATATCGCTGCCGACGAGGCATCTTTTAAAACCTCAATTGACTCTATGTCATTCATATCTAATTGGGCTAAATCTCCCCCCGGAAATCCATCTATGACAATTAAAGGACTATTGCTCGCACTGATGGATCCCGTGCCCCGTATTATAATTTCAGGAGCAGCACCAGGTATATTCCTGCGCTGAGAGATATCTACCCCTGACATTCTGCCAATCAAAGCTGTTTCAAGACGTGCCGATGGTACTTCATCCAATACATCATTTTGAATCTTGGAAATCGAAGCAGTAACAGAACTTTTCTTCTGAGTACCGTATCCTATGACCACTACATCACTTAAACCGGCAACATCAAGTTCCAGGGTAATGTTAACTTCTCTTTGATAACCAACGTTTATCCGCTTAGTTTGATAACCAACACTAGATACTTCCAGAACAATGTTACCCTTCGTATTCGTAAGACTGTAAAAGCCATCTGCATCCGTAACTGTTCCGGATTGTGTACCAACTATCGAAACTGAAGCATTTTGAATGGGTTGCCCTTCCTGATTAGTAACTCTTCCATGAAGATTCGATTGAAAAAGCGATTTCGCTTCTGAAGTAAACGAAATAGAAAGAATGGCTACTAATAATATCCAAAAACCAGCAGCCTTAAAATATCGGAGGTTAATTTTAAGGTAAGGTTTGGAATTCTTTGATAAATACATAGCGCTATTGATTTTACAATGAATTATTCAGATTTTGACCTGTTCCCCTGATAAGGGGAGGGCAACTTTAATTGAATACTACAATTGTAAGTATCATAATTCGCCTGAAACACCTATTCCAAGATGATAATTTTCTTCCGGATACGTCACCTCCTCAACGCTTCCATCCTTTTCTCCCGCGAACGGTCGAAGTAAGCGTCCAATAATTCGAAATCAAATTCTTTCACCAGCATATCCGCAGTTCTTTTTGACGATTCGGAAGAGATCAGTACGGGGCCTAATCTGCCCGGATCTAGAATAGTGACCTCCCGTCCATATTTTTCCTTCATCGTCCTCAATTTTCCCCAATGATTATCCAGATGAACGACTCTCGAATCAAGGTTAATGGTAGTCACCGCATAGTCAAAATAATTGGTACTGGTGGCCACCACATCACCCAATGGATTACGGATTTCCGAAGGCGTGCCACCTCCATTAATACTCCCTATAAAGAATGAATGACATTTATAGGCCCAAACATTTTGCATAACAGCACCGTGATAATTAGAGGGAAAGAGTAATATGTCGGGGCGCTTACCGACATAATCCCGGAGTAATTCATCAAAATTCAAATCAAAACAAATGGCAAAAGCTACCGTTCCAAAATCGCACTGAATGACTGGCGATTCCACACCCGGCAGAATTCCATCATTAATCTCTCCGATAGTCGGAAAATGCTTGTTATACACGCCTGCTATCTTACCATCTCTATCCAACAATATAGCAGAATTTCTCAGATTTCCCTTTTCGTCCAAACGTAAGGTTCCATAAGCAATATAACAATGATTAGTGCGGGCGATCGAAGCCAACTGGTTTGATATCTGGTCTCCCCTCGTCTGCAGGTATGCCTTCCAATCCACTGCCTTCAGTCCGAACGGCACATCACACAACTCCGGTAAAAGAATCAGATCCGGCTTGTCAGCCAATACCTGATTGATCTCTCTTTTCCAAAAATCAATCAACTGATCAACGGCATATTGTTTACCCTTGGCCTGATCATAAGAAAAGGAGGGTCTGCCGCCAATCGTAGCAACCTTTACATGATTGGCAGCCTCTGATTGGATAGCCATAAACGCGGACAGCATAAACATTATAGTAACACATAAGTGTCTCCTGAGTCGATTTTTCATTTGCTTCACCATTATTTATTATCGGTTGAAAATATTATTATTAATTACCTGCTATTAATCATCTGGTTCAATCCCGCCTTCATCTCTTTTCCAAAGCAGCTTTTCTTTTTGCCCGTGAACGATTGAAATAAGGATCAATCTGCTCAATTTCGAACTCATTCAGGATTTTATCTACATTAAATTGATCAGATTCTACGCTCACCAGTACAGGCCCCAATTCTCCCGGATCTGAAATAGTGACCATGCGACCATACTTCTTTTTCAGTTCCGCTAATTTTCCGAAATTATACCCCAGATGCACTACCCGGGAATCCAGATTAATTGTTGCCACGGCGTAGTCAAAATAATTCGTACTGCTGGCTACTACTTCTCCGAGGCGGTTTCGTATTTCAGATGCAGTACCGCTACCGTTTATACTACCGACAAAAAATGATCTGCACCAGTAAGCCCATATATTCTGCATAGCCGCTCCGTGATAATTGGAAGGGAAAAGAATAATATCGGGCCGCTTTGTTTCCAGGTCGTTTAACAATTCCGGAAAGTTTAAATCAAAGCAAATTACCATGGCGAGCTTTCCAAAGTCACATTGAAAGACGGGTAGTTCATCTCCCGGCATAATGCCACTATCTATCTCGTCAATAGTGGGGAAATGTTTATTATAAGTTCCGGCTATCTCACCCTGCCGGTTAATCAAAACAGCCGAATTACGCAGTATCCTTTTCCCGTCCAACCGTAAAGTACCATAGGCTATATAACAATGATTTGCCACTGCTATCCCGCGCAATTCATCCAAAATCTGCGTACCCCGTACCTGAATATAATTTTTCCAATCGGAAGGTTTTAATCCGAAAGGAACATCGCATAATTCTGGTAAAAGAATTAAATCGGGTTTATCGGGTAATACCTGATTAATTTCTTTCTTCCAGAAGCCAATCAACTGGTCAACACTGAACTGCATTCCTCTGCTCTGATCATAATTGAAAGACGGTCTCCCGCCAATGGTGGCTACCCTGACCCTATTGGAGGCGACCAACGGAGTTGCTACTATTAGAAAAATAAGTATCAAACCAGAGATATGCAGGAACAGTCTTTTTGATATCATCTGTATATAAGGTTTAATCATGTTTATCTTATTCAAAAATTGAATGTTGGTGAAAACGGCTGCCTATTAAACCTAAATTAATTCTTTTCCGGGCAACATTAATATGAAAATTTTGAAAACAATAACTTGTATATCTGCTCGCTAATGAGTATTCGGTCTTTATCGGTTTTACGCATATTATGCGGATATTATTTTAGCTATTTTCTTCTCTTCCATATCCTGCGTGATATTACTCTTTTACCGTAAATACATAAGCTTGCCTTGTACCGGAATGAGTTGAATTAAACCCAATCATTCTTCCTGATGGGCTCCAACGGCAATGGATATCACACCTCCAAAAACCGCCCTCGCTATACGCTTCAGGTTCCAGGTACCTTCCTAAAGGTAGAACCGCCTGGTCGTCCATTCTTAGCAGATATATTTTTTGTTCTTTCAATTTGGATGGATAAGTATCCACAACCATAGCCTTGTCTTGTCAACCTGCTTCTGGCGAAATTCAGGGTTACCGCTTTTTTATCATCTTCCGTCACAGCCCCAACAGCATAGGGAAATACTCTTTTTTCTTCTCTGGCATGAAGATTCATGATTACCGAAATAAATTTGTGATCCCAGTAATCATTGTAAATAATTAAAGAATCAGGGGAGTTACCGAGCCAGTGAGCCATACATCCCTGTTGAAAATTCCATGCTCTTGTTTGTGTCAGAGCTATTACTTCATCAATTAGACTCAACCGCAGCTACCCCGTCAACTATCAGCTCTTAGCAGCTATTTCCTTAATCGCCCTCACTAATTTATCCAATTCCGGAAGGCGTGTATAAACATGAGGAGTTACCCTTACTCCACTAACGGTATCATAATCTATTGCCACCGTATGAATCTTGTATTGATTGAAAAACATCCGTTCCAAATCCTTTGGTTTCACGCCATCCACACTAACCACACAAATTGCACAGGAGTAGGCTGCCTTTAAAGAAGTTTTAATTCGCACTTTCGGCACTCCGATCACCTGTTTCGCCCAATAGTCTTTGAGATATCTGATTCTTTCCTCTTTTCTTTTGTTACCAATCGCCAATTGAAAATTAACCGCTTCTCCGATGCCCTGTTCAATAGGGAAACTGCGTGTTCCCAAGGTTTCGAACTTTCTGATATTAGTACTGCGTGGATCTCCGTTACCCAATAGTGGCCACACTTTCGAAATTTTGTCTTTCTTAATCCACATCATGCCGCTCCCGATTGGTGCACTTAAAAATTTATGTAGTGAGGTTGAGAAATAATCACAATCCAAATCCGGTATTTTGAAATCTAACAGACCAAAAGAGTGGGCGCCATCACACAACACCTCAATGCCACGCCGATGTGCCATATCGCAAATCTTCTTCACGGGCATAATTTGTCCCATCCAGTTGACCACGTGGGTCACGTGAATATACTTCGTCTTCGGTGTAATCGCCTTTTCGTATGCTGCAACAATTTCTTCATCATTCTCGATTGGAAAATTAAATCTAAGTTGTTTATATACAATCTTATCTCTTAAAGCTCTCTGTTTCCACGCATTCATATGGTTAGGATAATCCAGTGTAGAACCTATTACTTCATCTCCCGCATTTAAATCAAGTCCGAATATGATCGTATTTAAAGATTCTGTTGC
>JACFNM010000285.1 GCA_019454915.1 Chitinophagaceae bacterium | reverse complement strand
AAGGATACAGACCAGTTGGGGTTTACCGATAAAATCGGAACGCTGCAAAAGCTGATATCACTGAATGAGCGAACCAAATTAAATGCAGTCCACATCTCTTTAAATTTCGACCCTTCCGAAAAGCTGGACAAGGAAACATTACAGCAGATTGCGGATACTTATATGCAGAGAATCGGGTTTGGTAACCAGCCTTACCTGGTGTACCAGCACCACGATGCAGGACACCCGCATATTCATATTGTTACTACTAATATCCAGCGTAATGGCAAGCGGATTAAAATGCAAAACATTGGTCGTAACCAGTCAGAAAAAGCAAGGAAGGAAATTGAAAAGGAATTTAAGCTGGTGCGGGCGCAGGATCACCAGTTGAAAGAAGCGTATGCTATTAAACCGGTAAATGTGCAAAAAATACAATACGGTAAATCAGATACACGCCGGGCCATAACCAATGTGTTGGACGCTATTTTACCGACTTACAAATACGCTTCACTTCCTGAATTAAATGCCGTTCTTAAACAGTATAATATTGTAGCCGACAGGGGAAAGGAAGGTTCGCGTTTGTATAACAGCAAAGGGCTGATGTATCGCATATTAAATGACAAGGGAGAAAAGGTCGGTATCCCCATCAAAGCAAGCCTGATTTATAACAGGCCCACTTTAAAATTTTTACAGGAAAAATTTGATCAAAACAAAAATGATAAACAGCAACATAAACTACGTGTAAAAAATGCCATTGATTTTTCTTTTGCCAGGAAACCGGGACAGTCATTGCAGGAGCTTATAACTGCTTTGCAGAAAGAACGCATACAGCTCGTGCTTCGCCAGAACGATAAAGGTATTATTTACGGATTGACCTATGTAGATCACCAGACCAAATGCGTATTTAATGGCAGTGAGCTGGGCAAGCCCTATAGCGCCAACCAGGTACAGGAACGTTGCCGGCAGGAGCAGGTACAACAGCAGGAACAGAAATCCGTACAACGGCTTTCACATACAAAGGCAGACGAACAAAAACAGTTCACTCCGGCTGTAAAACAGGAGTCCGATACAGCGCTTACAACGCCCGTATTAAAAGATGCGATCAACGTGCTCACTCAAACCGAAGGATACGGTACACTGGCTCCCGAATTACGTAATGAGGAACTCCGCAGAAAGAGAAAAAGAAAGTTACATCCTTAACATAAAAACGTACAGGTATGGCTATGCATACAGGAGAGAACGTACAGGGACTAAAGAAAGTAATAGACATGACCCGGATGATTGCCATAGCAGTGTTGCTGATACACTGTTATTATAACTGCTATGCGGCTTTTGAAGTATGGCAATTGACCAGCAAAATATCCGATCAGTTACTAAGAAATATCAGTCATACCGGGCTATTAAACGGCTTCATGAAATCCAAGTTGATCGCCCTGGGCTTTTTGCTATTGTCTGTTTTGGGCGTAAAGGGAAGAAAGAGTGGAACGCTGAATTACCGTACAGCTTTTGCTTACCTCATTACCGGGCTGTTATTATACCTGTGCAGCGGGTTTATGCTGTATATCACGGCAATGTCCGTTACTTCAATAGCCATTGCCTATATAAGCATTACCGGTACAGGATTTATCCTGGTGCTGACCGGAGGCGGTTTACTTACCAGGATCATAAAAAACAAGCTCAAGCCGGATGTGTTCAATAAAGGCAATGAGACATTCCCGCAGGAAGAAAGGCTGATCACCAATGCCTATTCGCTCAACTTGCCGGCAAGGTATAAACTGAAATCGAAAACAAGGAATAGCTGGATTAATTTTGTTAATGCTCGAAGAGGCGTCTTAATTATGGGGTCTCCGGGCAGCGGAAAGAGTTATTTTATCGTGGAGAATTTTATCCGGCAGATCATCGAAAAAGGAATGGCCCTATTTGTGTTTGATCATAAGTTCCCGGAGCTAAGCACACTCACCTATAACCATTTCTTAAAGCACCGGAATAAGTATCCGGAGGGCGCCGCCTTTTATTCCATCAGCTTTGCCAACCCCGAACTTTCACACCAATGCAATCCTATTCACCCGGCAACATTATCAAACCTGACACACGCCATTGAATCAAGCAGATCACTACTGCTGAGCATGAACCGAACCTGGGTGAACCGCCAGGGCGATTTTTTCATCGAGTCTCCAATCAACCTCCTGGCGGCAGTGATCTGGTTTTTGCGCAAGTACCAGGATGGCATGTACTGTACGTTGCCACATGCTATTGAACTGCTTCACGTGGAGTATGAAAAGCTGTTTACTGTACTCAATACAGAAACAGAAATTGCCACCCTGATCAACCCGTTTATACAGTTGTATAAAGACGGCGATATGGAAACCCTGGGTAACCAGGTGGTATCGGTTAAAATCCCTTTGGGAAGAATTTCCTCCCCGGAGTTTTATTATATCCTTTCAGGTGATGATCTCTCTTTAGACATTAATAATCCGGCAAAGCCTAAAATATTATGCCTGGGCAATGATCCCAAAAGCCAGGAAGCGCTTGCACCAATTATGTCTTTATATGTGGATAGGCTAAATAAAATCATCAATCAGCGGGGACGTTACCCGTGCGCACAGGTATGTGATGAATTTGCATTTATAAGGGCAACAAGCGTTTTGGAAACGATCAGTTCGGGAAGGTCAAATAATATTATAACTGTTATTGCATTACAGGATTACAGCCAGTTAAAGCTGAAGTATTCCAAAGATGAGGCAGAAGTGATCTTTAATATTACCGGAAATGTGATTTCCGGGCAGGTTAGCGGTGAAACAGCGAAGCTGTTGAGCGAACGTTTTGCCAAAACGTTCCAGGAACGGGAAAGCATTTCCATTAATAGCAGCGATACATCTATTTCCAGGTCGAAGCAACTGGAAGCGTCCGTACCTGCCAGCACAATTTCCAGCTTGTCTTCCGGTGAATTTGTCGGACTGGTAGCGGACAACCCGGACGAGCTGATTGAACTGAAAACCTTTCATTCGAGTGTTGTCAATGACCATGCTGCCATCAAAAGGGAAAAAGAAAGCTACCTGCCATTACCAATAGTTCGCAGTGTAACCCCAAAAGACATAAGCGCCATTCAGCAGCTTATTAAACAGGACGTTCAGGATATTGTGGATGTGGTGTTGGAAGAAGTGATGAATGATCCGGGGAGGAAGGGGTTGGTGGTGAAGAAGGGGTAAAGAGCGATTTTTGCAAAAGTTGTTGAATACCGGTACAGTTCGCAAAATTTTACTGCTTTACCCGAAGGCGTTGTTGCAACATTTACTAATCCCGACACAACATGATTTACTAATTTTATCACAACAGTATTTGCTAATTTTACCACGGCAACATTTGTTAATTTTAGCACCTGTAAAATGAGGGATTTATTTAGGTCATTGATTATTAATTAAATTATTGGTTATGGCGACACCGAAAGAAAGATTTATTGAGGCGTTGAAGGCGCTTAAAACCTTGCAGGATGCCGGAAATATTGGCATTCATACAAGCGAAATACCCAACCGGGCCTACCGGGAAATATTGCTGAAAAACGGTTTTCTCAAAGAGGTAACCAAAGGCTGGTATATCGGTGCTGACCCGGCCGAAAAAGATGGGGACACCACTTCCTGGTACAGCGCTTATTGGAATTTTTGTGCAAAATTCCTGCAACAGAAATACGGGGACGACTGGTGCTTGTCTGCCGATCAATCCCTGCTTATCCATGCCGGGAACCGCACGGTGCCCCTGCAATTAACGGTGCGCTCACCCCAGGCAAATAACAAGCCAACCCACCTGTCCTACCAGACCTCATTGTTTAACCTGAAAACAAGTATCCCGCCTGCGGATCAAACAGTAGTGGAACAGGGTATCAGGATGTACCGCCTGCAGGCTGCATTGGTGTATTGCTCCCCCGGTATTTACACCGGCAATGCTATTGATGCGAGGGCAGCCTTGTCGATGATAAGGGATGCTTCAGAGGTTTTACCCATACTGCTGGAAAACGGCCATAGCGCTATCGCCGGCCGGTTGGCGGGTGCATTCAGGAACATCGGGCGGCACAGGATTGCTGACCAAATCGTGGAAACGGTAAAGCAGGCGGGTTACGATGTGCGGGAAGAAGATCCTTTTGCCACCAAATTGCCGCTGGCGCTTTCTCCCCGTGAATGGTCGCCTTATGCGAACCGTATCCGGCTGATGTGGTTCCAGATGCGGGAAGTCATCACCAGGTCTTTTCCGAAGGCTCCGGGCATACCGGATAACCATGAAGCCTATCTGAAAGAGGTGGATGATATTTATGTAACGGATGCGTATCATTCCCTGTCCATAGAACGCTATAAAGTAACCCCGGAACTGATCGCCAAAGTAAGCAGCGGGGCGTGGAACAGCAACGAAAATGTAGAAGATCGTAAGCAGCGGGATGCGATGGCAGCAAGGGGGTATTACCAGGCTTTCCAGCAGGTAAAAGAATCCATTGCCGCCATACTGGAAGGGGCTAACTCCGGTCAGCAGGCAGACGGAGATCATGCCAAATGGTACCGGGAACTCTTTGACCCAAGCGTTGTTGCCGGGTTGCTAAAACCTGCCGACTTAGCCGGTTACCGTAACCACCAGGTATATATCAGCAACTCCAAGCATGTACCCCTGAACGTAGATGCCATGCGGGATGCGATGCCTGTTTTATTTGAATTACTCGCAGAAGAAAAGGAACCTTTTGTAAGGGCTGTCCTGGGACATTTTATTTTCGTATTCATCCACCCGTACATGGACGGCAATGGAAGAATGGGACGTTTTTTGATGAACGTAATGCTGGCTTCCGGCGGCTACCCCTGGACGGTTATACCCGTGGAAAGCAGGACGCAGTATATGCAGGCGTTGGAACAGGCCAGTACCCAACAGGATATAAGCGCTTTTTCCGCCTTTATTGCTCAATTGGTCAATGAAAGAATGAAGGGGAAAATGATCGGGGCTAAATAATGGAGGATTGCTTTTTAGTATTTGTTTTGTTTCATTAAAGGAACCCTTTGCCTTATTCGATTGACGATACTATATATTTATTACTCCTATTTTTTTGCTGTTTTTATAGTGTCAGATGGCAGACTGTCAGGAAGAACCCAACCAATAAATTCCACACCTTTGTAATAATTCAGAACTATCAAAAAGGTATCATAATCTGTTAAGCTGAGATATCTGATAAAACGAGCAATAATAAATGGAAAGCCGTAAAAAAAACTGCAGAAAAAAGGCCGGTGAAACCGGAGAGTTTTTCAACTATGAGTACATCATAGAGGATAGCAATGGCCAGGCATTCTTGAAAGTGATAAGCTTTAATGCCTTTTTTCAACTTTTTGCAGACAGACCTATCTTTCAAATTTTACATGAACAAAGTAAGCACCCGACCAATACCCTTATTGTGAGTTCAAAATTTTCCGTTAGGAAGA
>JACFNM010000284.1 GCA_019454915.1 Chitinophagaceae bacterium | reverse complement strand
CGGGTAATACACCCAGTACACCGGCTTCGGTACAGGATGGTACGTTTTCGGGCGCCGGTGGTTGCGGAAACAGGTCGCGGTAGTTGGTGGTTTCACCCGTTTTCAAATCCTTCATATTGAATACACCGGTCTGCCCCTCAAAACGCAATACCGCTCCGTAAATAAGCGGTTTGCCCAACAGGACGCAAGCGTCGTTGACCATATACCTGGTCGCGAAATTATCCGTCCCGTCAATAACCAGGTCGTAATCGTTGATGATGTCTGCTGCATTATTAGGTGCCAGTCTTACCTGATGTACACGAAAGTGAACATCAGGGTTGAAGGCTTGCAATTTTTCGGCTGCAACGTGTGCTTTTGGCCTGCCAATGTCTGCTACACTGAATAGTGTTTGCCTTTGCAGATTGGTCAGTTCCACATTATCGTAATCTACGATTCCGATCGTACCTGTTCCTGCTGCGGATAAATATTGCAGGGCAGGACAACCGAGCCCGCCTGCGCCGATTACCAGAACCTTTGCTGCAAAAAGCTTTTCCTGCGCCTCCACGCCAAAACCCTTCAGCATGATCTGCCGGTCGTATCTTTTATATTTATTTGTGTTATTCATTTTTAACCTCCCGAAAATGGCGGCAGCAAGGCCACCGTATCTCCGTCGTTTAAACTTGTTTCCGTTTGAATCATTTTTTTATTGACAGCCATTAAATATTTGACAGCACGTAATCCGGGATACTGCTCCTGTAGCAGATGGTTGAGCTCTGCCGTATTTTTTACCGATGAAATCATCAGGCTTGTCTCACCCGTGATGTCGGCAACCTGCCCGAATGACAGAACATTAACTTTCATGGTAACTGAATTTTAGTGCATTTTCCAAATCTCTTTTATCGTTGAGGTTGGTGAACAACCGGTCGTTGAAGACCGGCTCATCATCCACCTGTAATTTTTTGACGTTGAAGTGCGTCACCATTTCCTTCAGTTTGGTGTGGCCGTTGTTTATCAGCGCTCCCCATTTTTCCATGCAACTGCCGGAATATAATCCAAACAACGGCTGCCATTGATTTTGAAAGAATGGCAATGCGATGGGGCTGCCGCTGCCTTCACTGATGACATATCTGACAGCAGCCGGGGTGATAAACGGCATATCGCAACTGACGACGAAAAACGACCTTTCCGGTTCGTGATGCATAGCGGAATAAATGCCACCGGCCGGTCCGATGTTTCGGATAACATCGCCGATCACCTCCACATCGAAATCTTTATAGAACGGGTTATCTGAAATGACAACTACCTTCTCCACAACCTGCTGCAACCTGTCTATGATTCTCTTAATCATCGGTTCTCCTTCAAACATCATCAGACCCTTGTCTGTCCCCATGCGGGAACTTTTGCCTCCTGCAAGAATGTAGGCTGTAAAAACGGAAGTTGATATTTCAGGATTTTTCGTTTTCAATCAAAGAGTATTTATTTTTTGTTCTATTAATCTTTTATTAAGCCGCTACTTCACTCTGTTTACTTCTATACTGCTTAACCAAACAACATGACGTGGCCCGGTTTTGATATCATTGGTACAATTGAGAATCATGGCGCCTTTCTCTTTTATCGGTAACCCATCCTCTTCATATGTGACGTAAGTATTTTCACCGGTAGGATTGTTGAATAACTCAGCCCATGAAAAAGTTGCCATATAGCCATCATTGCCTTTGGCTACGATATAGAAATTCCTGTCCTTGTGGCTGGTTTGAGCAATTGATGCTTTCTCCAGAATATCTTTCAGCAATACGCCTCTGCTTTTTACGGTTTTGTCGGTCACTGCTCCCGACTGACAAACGATATTAAAACTATCCAGTCCGATAGTTCGCATTTTCTTTAAGGAATCCACTGTCAGTGTGAGAGGAAAACGCACATCTCCTTTTACGGTCAGGGTCGTACTGTAATACTCATGACTATCTTCTCCGGAAAAATCATGATTATGTTCTGGGCTTTCCGACGAAACAAATTTGGTGTTGATGGTATTGTTATCTGCTTCATTGCTTTGGAAATAACACCCGTTTATACCCATGAAGGTCAGAAGCAGTATGATCAGAAATAAATTGTTTTTCATGTGTTTTTTTATTTTCCCTTCAGGTGAATAAAAGTTTGATAGATGCAATCAGCAATACGAAAGCCAGTACCCGTTTTAATAACAACCCCTTTGCTTTGATAGCGCCCAGATACGAACCCGTCAGTCCGCCTGCCAGTGCCACCACGATCATCCACACCATAGCCGGATCGAAATCAAAACCACGGATAAACAATCCGGCAAGCCCCGCAATGGAGTTAACTAAGATGAACAAAGCGGATATGGCTGCTGTCTGTTTCATATTAGCCCAGTGCAGCAATAATACGGCCGGACTGAGGATGATACCGCCACCGATGCCGATCATTCCTGACAGCAATCCGATAGCACCGCCTATGAGCAGTGAGCCCGCGATACTCTGCTCTTTGTCTCCGTCCGATTCCTCTAATTTGAATCCGCCCAATCTGATCACGGGGAACAACAACAGTGTCCCCAGAATGATTTTGTATAGCCTGGCGTCAATGGTAATCAGTCCGCCCAGGAAGGCCGCCGGAATGGAAGCAATGGCAAAAGGCCAGAACAACCGCCATCTGAAATGGCCGCCGCGGTAATATTGCGTGAAGGCGATGAAAGAAACAAAGATGTTGAGCACCAGGGCAGTTGGGCGCATAGTGGCCGGAGCAAAAGAAAAGAAAGCCATCAGCGCCAGATAGCCGCTGGCACCTCCGTGTCCGACAGATGCATAAAGCATGGCTACAATAAACAAAAAAATAAAAAATATAATCTCTATGGACATGGTTACACTGTTTTCAATTAAACAATCATTCTCACTTTTACCGGTTCTCCTTTTTGAAAATTCTCTTTTCCTTCTTCGAGTTCGACAAGGCAATCGGCTTCGGCAAAGGAATTCATCAGATAGCTTTCCTGATGCTTTAATATTTCAACACCACCATTAGCGATTTTTCCTTTCAGAAAATAAGTCAGCCCTTTTCGCTTCGTATAATCATTCAGTAGCGGAAGTACTATCTTCCTGCCGGTCTCTTTTTTACAGGAACATAGGATGGCATCCTGAACGTATTCATAAAAGCAGGTCAGAGCCGAAGCCGGATTTCCCGGAAGCCCGAAAACCAGCGAGTTCCGGTATCTGCCGAAATAAAGCGGCTTGCCGGGTTTCTGTTTTACCTTGTGAAATATCTTTTTAACACCGCAATCTTCAAGTGCTCCTGCCACAAAATCGTAATCACCCACCGAAATGCCTGCACTTAGCAAAATGATATCGCTATCAAGTTGGCTTTGTATCGCTTCGCGGATTTCTTCCCGGTCATCCCTGGTTGTCAGTATAGCTGCGGGTTGAATGTGCAGCCGGTGTAGTGCAGCGGCTAATCCAAACGAATTGGATTCATAAATTTTTCCTTTTTCCAGGGGGGTACCCGGTGGGGTCAGTTCGCTGCCGGTAACGATGATACTTATTTTGGGATGGCTATATACTTTTACTTTTTCAGTTCCAATACCCGCGAGGAAGGCGATGGATGCGGGCGACAGGTAATGTCCGGCAGGTAAGGCGATCCGGTGCATTTTCGTTTGGGATGCTTTGGGCCTTACGTTGCTTCCTTTGGCAATTGCCGCATCTTCTATGAGGATTCCTCCATCTGCATCAGAAACTTTTTCCTGCATTACCACTGTATCGGCTCCGTGGGGTAGGGGCGCTCCGGTAAAGATGCGGACAGCCTCCTGCTGTTTCACCAGTATGCCGCTGTCATCACCGGCACGTTCTTCGCCGACCACTTTCAGCGCAGATTTTTTGTCCCACTTATCGAAAGAAAAAGCAAAGCCGTCCATGGCCGACTGGTCGAAGGGCGGTGTATCAATGGCCGAATAAACGGGCTCAGCAAGTACGAAGCCCGTCGCAGACAACAAAGGCATCTCATCAACGGCCGTGGTAGTGCAGTTGTCGAGAATAATCTTTCTGGCTTCGTTTACTTCAGTCATGGTTATCCAATTTTTATCCTCCGATATGAATCATACTTCTGTTCTTTAATTCCATGCCGTCTAATTTTTTGTAGGCTGTAAGAATCTGTCCACCCTGAACCTCTTTTTTATCCCATACGCATTTCCTGATGACGGGTTCGATGTCTTCGCCTCTGCGGAGCGCGCCCAACAGATCGGATTCGCTTTTGGAGAAGAGGCAATTTTTCATCTTACCGTCAGCAGTCAGACGCAGCCTGTTACAATCTCCGCAGAACGGAAGGCTCATGGTGCTGATGACTGCAAAGGTCCCCTTGAATCCCGGCACCATAAATTTTTTAGAGGTATCGTGGAGTTCATCTTTCAGCTTGATGAAATCATATTCCTCAGAAATGATTTGCAGTATTTCTTTGTAGGATATCACCTGGCGGCTATCCCAACGGTTACCCGTAAACGGCATGAATTCAATAAACCGAATGTGCAGCGGCAAGTCTCTGGTCAACTCCACAAAATCCAAAATCTCATCGGTGTTCACACCTTTCATGACCACCATGTTGACCTTGACATGAAAGCCGTTATCCAACAGCAAACAGGTATTCTTCCACACCCGGTCAAAGACATTGCGTCCGGCTACGGTGGCACACTTTTCTTTGTTTAACGAGTCGAGGCTCACATTGACCGATTGTAAAGACGCCTGTTTAAAAGTGTCAATGAATTGATGAACAAAAACGCCGTTGGTAGTGATGGCCAGTTCAACCGGAAACTCAGATAATCTTCTGATGATCTCCGCCGCGTCTTTACGCACGAGCGGTTCACCGCCGGTCAATCTGATTTTTTTGACACCGAGTTTAACAAAGGTTGAAGCGATCGTTTCAATTTCCGGTGCCGTCATCAATTGTGCATGAGGCAGATGTTTCAGGGCAGCCGTCACCGGATTGCAATAGCTGCAATGCAGGTTGCATTTATCCGTCAGGGATATCCGCAGATAATCGTGTATCCTGTTGAAACTATCCTTCAGCATGCTGCATGGTTTTTTCCGGTACTTTGATGGAGAAATATTTTTTCATTTTGGCGACCATGTCGTCGTAATCTTCGGGTTTCAGGTATTTATGCGCCAGCGGGAAAGCAACGTTGTCTTCCCTGAAAACATGAAGCCGCATCATCTCTACCAACTGCAATCCCTGTTCAATTGCCGTATCCAGCAGCAGTGCCCGGGAAACCAGATCGGTAATGCGCGACGAGATACCCAGCAGGCTGAACGTAAGGGTGCCCAGCTCCATCATCTTGACATGATCATTTTCCAGCATATCAACAGCGGTCTCCCTTACGGGGCCAATGCCGTGTTCGCCGTTATCAAGCATGCGGTCGTGAAGGATCGGGAAGATGACCTTTTGTTCCTTCAGGTTGTGCATCACAATCTGGTCATCGAGA
>JACFNM010000283.1 GCA_019454915.1 Chitinophagaceae bacterium | reverse complement strand
TCCGTCTTGCGCAATGTCGGGTGCATAATTTTCTTTAATGTACCAGTCCTGTTTGTGTACAATAGAGTAATCCGGTAATGTCTTGATAGCCTTGTGCCATGCGGAATGAATGGCATCGTATTCGGCAGAAGCTACCGTAAACAGTTCCGGCAAATGCACCTGAAAGCAAGCTGTAATGTCTGCATCTTTTGAAATGATACAGTTGTGTTCCACCGCCAGTAATGGAAACTTGCTTTCCAGCGTTGTGGCTTTTGCTGTGTTTCTCATAAGCCACTGGCTTTTGGGGTGAACTTCAGATAGCGGTGTACAGCTTTGCGGCAGATGATATAACGGGGATGCTTTTTCTTTGCGCCCATCTTCATCAATCCGTGTTCGCCATACTTGCCGTTAAGCGCAAATGTTTTCCATACAATGAGCGATGCGCCGCCAGCCCCGATGAACAGGCACAGATACGAGTTTGCGCCTGCCATGTACAGTATCATTACGAGGATAAGTACACCGAGCAAGCTCCCGGCGAAAATGAACAGGTATTGCGCTTTCAGTCCTTTGAACTCTACCGTTCTTCCAATGCCTTTATTGATGTTGTAATTACTCATAGGGCATTGGATTTACAGGAAGAATGAACGAAGAATGGTAGCGGCAACAATTAAGAAGATACACGCACCAAACCACGATGCCGCCGTTTTGCTCGTGTCCGGGTCGCCACTGCTGAATTTGTTGTAAACTTTCACACCCCCGATTAAGCCGACCACAGCCCCAATCGCATAGATTAATTTGGTGGCGGGGTCGAAATAGGAGGTTACCATGTTTGTAGCTTCTGTAATACCGGCGCCTCCGTTTCCCTGTGCAAATACACCGAATGCTGATAGCGTACCTGTGACCATCAACAGTAATTTTTTTCTTTGTTTTTCCATTGCCCGAAATATTTTTTGTTATTCATTTCCCGCTTAGAGCAGGATTGAGAACAAAAGTGCCGAAGTATGGAAGGCGTTATAATGAAGTGGCTTTGAGTGGAATTATTTGGCTGCAAATGGTAAAAGTTCTTCTTATATCAATACATTTTATTGCATTAATCTATCAAACCACAATCTTATAAAATAAGTTGAATGGCAATAAGAAGGAAATCTTTCCGTTAAGAATTAAACTTATTTTATGAAACACTACCCTACCCTAACCCTTGCGCTGCTTATTGTATTTGGAAGCATTTCATGCAAAAAGGAAAAACAGACACAAAACAATACGGCTGAAATAAGTGTTGACTTCGACGGAACAACCAAAAAGTTCCAAACGGTTTTCGCATCTAAAAATGATCTGAGTATTTTCTATTCGTTATCCATTTCCGGTGTGACCGGCTCAGAAAGCCTTTCCATTTTGCTTTATTCAAGTGACGGCAATTGGGCTTCCGGACAGACCTATGAAATAGTTGCCGAGAATGGCAGTATGAGTACTGCAAATGCAGTTACTTATGCTGCCAATGTTACCAGTATGGATCCACAATTCCTTTGGAGCTCATCTGCAGTAACGAATGTTGAAGAACATTTCACTTGCACCCTGACAGAAGTAACTTCAGAATATGTGAAGGGAACTTTTAGTGCCGACATCTATCAAAATGTTACCAGCGCACCCCCAAAGAAACACCTGACCAACGGGAAATTTTATGCAAGGTTTCAATAGTTAACGCTGATTTTTTTTGAGCGTAAATACCTGGTATGTTACGCAAGGCTTTTGTTTTGTCTTCATCGGCAAAACAGTACAGTAATCTTCAAAAAATGAAGAGACATAACCTGTTTACCTGTTATCAAATTTATATTAAAAAAAGGCAGCGTATCTGTGCTGCCTTTTTTACGCATTAGTATTGCCTGAAAATGACTAAATAGGAAAGTAACATATAGCCGAATGGGGAAATAAGAAAATTTAATTCATTTTATATGCTACTACCAGGGCCTTCAATCACACAAACTCCCCTATATCAAACCTGTCCAAATCATTTTTCCGCATAGTGGAAGAACTGAAATCCGTTCCGGCGGAGAGGCTCTTATCCAACAACGCTGCTATCCTTCGTGAAGCCCCCTCCATTGAGTTTTCGAGCAAACTGAACAATTCGGTTCCCTGTATGCGCTGAACTATATTTGCCGCTTTTTGCTGCAAGACAGGTTCCAGCACATCTTGCTGTAACAATGCCCCAACGGTACTTAGTTCATCAAAGGTAACCCCCGTAGCAAACCCATTGTCGCCGCTCTCATCCCCATATCCGTTCCATTCTTCTTCCTCGTCTTCCAAATCGGGTACACTCCCGAAAACTTCATTCAATTCTTCCTGCGGAATTTCCCTGTCAAAACCTGTTTCTTTGGTTTGTGCTTCAAAATTATCAGGTGTATTGTCGCTTTTATTTATTTGGCGTTTGGAGGCATTCATTAGCAGTGTGTGGCGTTCCACTGGTTTAGTCTGCCCCATAATATCCGGCAGGTCGGGCATTATTTTGTTTTCCTGCTTTTGCTGCCTGCGCACTGGCTTATAGATAACCAGCTTGTCTTTCAGCAAAAGGATAATAACAATAAGCAAACAGATAACAATCATTATTTCCATAGCGATGCTTATAAAATGGGTTTGTACTTTTCATTGAAACTTTTGGTGATGTCTTCGCCAAATTCCTGAAAGTGGTATTCCAGCAGGTTATCGAGGTAGGCGTATATCGTTATCTTGTCTTCGCCAATGACCTGTACAATGCGGGATAGCCGTTCGTGAAAATCGGGGCGTATGTACACCGATTTTCCGTTACGGGCGTTGGTTTCCGCTCTTTTGAAAAACAGCTTTTCATAATCCGCTTCATTCGCTTTTTTAGAACGGCTCCGTTCCTTGCTTACTGGCTTTTCCGGCTCCGGTTTTTGGAGCGGTTCAGGCGGTACATCCAAGCCGTCCTTTTTTACGCCATCGGCGATAATATTCATCAAAAATTCTTCGTCTATCTCCCCCGGCTTACTTTTCTTTTTTTGTTCGTTTTCCATACAGCTTTACAATTTCACGATCCTTAAAAATTCTTCCATAAACAAGTCCAGCCGGCAGGCTTTCATCAGCCGTTCATCGGCAGGCAGCAAGGTGGAGCGGAAAATGGTTTTGGCATCGGCTTCCCCCTCTTTGCGGAAACGCTTGCTATCCGTAATGCTGGTGCGCATCAGGTGAATGCCCAGGCTGCTGATTAAATCTTCATAGATGCCGTACAGCCCCGATTTCTCTCTGCCGTCCACCTGGTTCCAGAACAGGTTAATGCTTTGGATAGCCGTTGCCCCATGCCTGCGGATAACATCGTTCAATACCTGCGTAAAAATCAACGTGCTTTCCATAACCACACGGTCTGCAATGATGGGTGTAAAGATGTGGTGCATACCCGCCAGCGTTTTCAATATCCCTGCGGAATTGACAGTTCCCGGCAGGTCAAAGAAAACCACATCCACCGCAACGGGAGAAGATTGCAGGAATTGCCCCACAGCATCCAGCACAGCGTCTGCCCGGTGTTGCATAACCGGGTAGGCTTTTTTGTTGATGCTCGTAAATTGTTTATGAGCTATTTTCTTGTACACCTCATTGCCCATGATGCTGCTCTTATCCCTTGCCCTCATCTGCATTAAGCTGTGCTGCGGAAAATCGCAGTCGAAGACCGCAACATTATATCCGAGCCGATAATGAAGAAGACTGGCAACAAGCGTGGTAAAGGTGCTTTTACCTACACCTCCTTTTTGGGAGGAAAAGGCAATAAACAATGGTTGTTTCTTTGTGTCCATCTGCATAGCTGTTTTTAATTGTTCATGTATTTATATATCGCTGTACCCTTATAGCTGTTTACCTAAGTATGTGCAGTGATGCAAAAGCGCATCTGCACATTTTTATATACAGGCTTTTGTATGCAGGCATTCCTATAAAAGCATACATCCTGTTTGATGGCTGTAACTGTATATAGCTGTATGCGTGAAAATGCAGCCGTACATTTTTATCTGTTTACATACAAGGCTGCTCATATCATTTTATACACGCCTGCCTAACTCCATACATCGCTACTGACCTGCCTGCATATTTCCGTAGCTATGCCGCCACGTTTGTACATACATACCTATTCAGTTAATGCGGGATGCCAGTACAAAGGAATGCAGATAGATACCTGCTTTCCTGATGCTGTCCTGCTTTGGCGTTCGGTGGCAGTCTTTGGCAGTGTGCTACACTGCAATGCTTTGGGAAAGCTGCGCTTATTTTGTAACGGCTCTCATATAAAAGGTGAATGGAAAAATCATTACATGATACAGGCAACAGGTGGAACGGCTTAAAGCCGTTTTTTTCTGCTATATCTAATCCCGCCCAAGCGGGATTTTCTGTTCACCCGAACAGAGCAAGTTGTGTTTTGAGGCACTCGGAACGCATTCCGTGCCTCAAAACCCTGCCTGCAAGCGGCAGGAACTTGCCCTTGCAGGGGGCTTTAAAAACACCCTCCGAAGTCGGGGTTTTATTGAATTAAAATGGATTGGTGATGAGTGAACAGCAGCAAAAGAAACGGAACAAGGGTGGACGCAACCCTAAAGCAAACCCAAGCATCCACCGTTATGTTTTCCGGCTTACAGACGAGGAAAACGCCAAATTCCTTTCGCTTTTTGAAGCATCGGGAGCAGATAACAAAGCGCAGTTTGTTACCTCCTTATTGTTTAGCAAGCCGGTTAAAAGCGTAAAAGTGGATATGGCTGCAATGGATTATTACACCCGGCTAACTGCTCTTTTCGGTCAGTTCAGGGCAGTTGGCGTAAACTATAATCAGGTGGTGAAGATATTATACCGCAATTTTTCGGAGAAGAAAGCCGCCGCCTATCTCCTTAAGCTGGAAAAACAAACGGCAGCGTTGGCGAAATTATGCCGTGATATTGTGGAATTGACAAAGGAGTTTGAAGCCAAACACCTGGGCAAAAGCGGTGGAGAATGATAGCGAAAATTGGTCATGGGGCTAACATGACAGGCGCACTTTCTTATAACCAGCTTAAAGTGGATAAGGAAAACGGGCAGGTTTTAGACACCCAAAAGATTATAGAAACACCAGACGGCAGCCATACGGTAGCACAGTTATACCGTTCTTTTGAACCTTACCTTATAGCAAATAAAAGAACAGAAAAGCCCGTATTGCATATATCGCTCAATCCCGACCCCGGCGATAAGGTAACAGATGAAAACTTTAGGAAGATTGCCAAAGACTATATGGAGCGCATGGGCTACGGCGAACAGCCGTATATCGTCTTTAAGCATACCGATATTGAGCGCACCCATATTCATATTGTATCTATCAACGTTGACCGTTACGGTGTAAAAATACCTGATACGTTTGAGAAGCTGCGCTCAATGGATGCTTGCAGGGCGTTGGAGCAAAAGTACAACCTGATACCCGCCACCGAAAAGCAGCGCACCGGGAATGAGCAGGTATTTCG
>JACFNM010000282.1 GCA_019454915.1 Chitinophagaceae bacterium | reverse complement strand
GGCTATTGAATTAACAAGAAATGGGGTTCCGCTTTCTACCGGAGATTTGCAATACCGGAAAATAAACGATACAACGTTCCATATTTATGGTATCCGGCAGGCAGGAGCTTCCGCGGGTAAATACCGGTTGACACTTCGTACAACTGAACTTGCAAAATACACTAGCGGTAAACCGGGAGATTTACCCGCCATTGTCAACTGGACAGTTCAGCCGGTAAACAACGCACCGGTGGCAAATGCCGGAGGCAATAAGGTTGTCAATACCCCGGGTGTTGTGCTATTGGACGGCTCTGCTTCTTCTGATCCTGATGGAGATGCTATTACCTATCAATGGCTAGCGCCCGACGGCATTGTATTAAATGATCCGTCTGCTGTATCACCATCCATTAACATCACTGCTGACGACTATGGTAAAACATATAGTTTCCTGCTGATCGTAAGCGATGGAACGTTGATAAGTACAGATGCTGCAATAGTGCAGGTAATTGCACCGGGAACGGAGATATGCGATGGGATAGACAATGATGGTGACGGAGAGATAGATGAAGGAATTGAAAAACCGATATGGTATCGTGATGCAGACGGGGATGGATATGGCGATCGTGAAAACTCCATACAGGCCTGCGATCCGCCAATGGGATACGTTGCAGATGATTCGGATTGTAACGACAACGACGCCACAATCTACCCCGGTGCACCTGAGCTGTGTGATGGTAAAGACAATAACTGCGATGGGGTGATTGATGAAGGCTGTGAAACAAAAACAACGGGCACGTATTACTCCAAACCCACCGGCGACCTGCACAGTCCTGCCACCTGGGGCGGCAATCCCGATGGTAGCGGCGCTGCGCCGGCCGACTTTGGAGAAGGTAAAACCTTTACGCTGGCTAACCGGTCGGGAACATATATGCTCACCGACAACTGGACGATAGGCGGTACGCTAGATAATCCAACCGGCAGCCGGCTGCAAGTCAACGGTCATACACTTGCACTTGCGACACTTACAGGGGATGGTACGCTTACGGGTTCTGCAACCTCCTCACTGATAATTACGGGCACAGGAGATTTTGGTACGCTGAATTTCAGCGCGGGCGCCGGCGGCTCACTGAAAGCGCTTACAGTTAACCGCAACGGAACAGTAACGATAGGTACAGCGCTTAGCATTTATGATATGCTAACCGTCAACAGCGGAACACTCAACACCGCCAACCGGCTCACGCTGAAAAGCAATGCCGACAATACGGCAAGGGTAACGCCCGTAGCCGGTAATATCACGGGCAACGTAACGGTAGAACGCTATATACCGTCGCGCAGGGCATGGCGGATCATGAGCGCTCCGGTAGCGGGCAATCAGAGTATCAACGATGCCTGGCAGGAAGGCGCTACGCTGTCCTCAGCTAATCCTAACCCGTATCCGGGTTATGGTACCATTATCACAAAGGGTACTGCCGCCGACGGTTTTGATCAGAACATTGCGGGTCAGGGATATAGCATTCTGTCTTATGATAACGCTACAAATGCCTGGAAGAATGTCACCAGTACCCGTGCCAACGCGGTGAACAAAATCCCATATTTCCTGTTTGTGCGGGGCGATAGAAGTGTTACCACTACGGGCAGCAGCGCTACTACGCTTCGGGCGACCGGCCCGTTGAAGTTAGGCGACCAGACGATACCAACATTTGCCAATGGATTTACAGCAGTTGCCAACCCGTTTGCATCACCTGTAAATTTTGCCACCATCACCCGCAATAATGTAGACAACAGTTTCTATGTGTGGGATCCGAAAATGGGCGGTACAAATGGAGTGGGCGCCTATGTAAACATCAGCTTTAATGGTACGGGGTACGATATTGTGCCTAAGTCGGTAAGCCCCGAAAGCCAGTACATACAGAGTGGTCAGGGCTTTTTGGTACATTCTTCAGGTGGCGCCGGCAGCGTGGTCATCAAAGAGTCGGATAAATCGGCTACCCCTGCACTTAATGTGTTCAGAGTGACGGAAGAAAAGCAGGAGAATGGGGCGCCGTTGTTCGTACCGGCCAGGAACGCTTATGGCATCCGGGTCAACCTGCAGTCTGCGGACGCAGCGGGATCAGGATACGCTGTGTTGGATGAAGCCATGATCTCCTACGGTCAACACTTTGACGATAAGATAGACGGCATGGATGTGAAGAAGTTGTACAATGTGATGGAGAATATCTCTCTGAGCAGGAACGGTCAGGTATTAATGGTAGAAAGAAGGTCTCCGATCAGGGATGCAGATACGATTTACCTGCGGCTGGATAATACCAAAGCGAAAGACTATATGCTTGAATTTGATCCCGAAGCGCTCAGAGACGTGGTATCAGCAACGCTGGTGGATCATTACCTGCATAGCGCCACAACGATAAGTACATCGGAGATCACCCGGATACAGTTCACGGTTAATGAAGACGCGGCGTCTTCCGGCGCAAACCGGTTTGAACTTCGTCTCATCAGCAGGTTCGTTCAGCCGGCAGTGTCTTCCATCAAAGTGTATCCCAATCCGTTTACGGAGGGCTATGCCAACCTGTGGTTCGATCAGTTGCCGGAAGGGAAGTATCGCCTGGAACTGGTCAACAGCATCGGACAGGTAATCGTGCGTAAGGAAATATGGCATACGGGGGAAAAAGCTACGCATCGTGTGAAGTTTGGCGTATCCATGACCGCGGGCATTTACTACCTGAAGATTACGGGTGAACAGATAAATACACATATTAAGCTGTTGAAAAAATAACCCAACTCAACTCCTCTCCATAATTATGGAGAGGAGTTTTAATTTTTTAATACATTAAAAGAACGATTATGAAACTGAAATCTTTGTTTGCTGTAGTGATTATTACAGCCGGTATATTATTTGCAACACCGTTACCGGCGCAACCCGGTGGTCCGGGCGGCGATCCGGATGCAGAAATCCCCATTGACGGCGGAATCGGTTTACTGATAGCCGCCGGTGTAGCTTATGGCGCTAAAAAAGCCTACGATAAGAGAAAGAGTGACAAAGGAAAACCTTAGCTTAACGGCTATGGTGAGGGACGAACAGGAGGGGTAGGCGGGACGGAGTCCAGGGAGAACATGAAGAATGCGAAGTCGGGAGACTTATTGTTATCGCGCTATAAAACTAACCTGCCTGTCACGGGAAGGTTTGGCGGCGCAGCATTTTTGATGCTGCATGACCGCAACAACTGCACTATGCTTTTCTTACATAATTACTTCGCATAGCAGAAGGAACTACTATTATGATTAGCGTAACATACAGTACCTTGTAAAGCAGCAATCTGCCGGTATCCTGCTCCTCCTCATACCAGCGTATTGGTCTGCATGCCCACCGCTCGTTCAGTATTCCCCTAATTATTGGCATCCAGAAGCTGCTTCAGGTAATTCCTGATAACCCAGCCGGCTTCTTTGTTTTTGTTACGAATGTAAATTTCGTATGCAATGAACCCTGCAATACCAATAAATAGCATTATTCCCTTTCCTATGCTGTAAAGTAAAAAGAGCGCTGCTATGAGCGTAAAGTATTTCAAGGCTTTATTCTTGATGAAGTCCTGGTTAGCGAGGTCCCGAATGGCATCATCATTAAACAATTCACTTCCGTTGGTAATATTTTTAATACCTACATAACTGCCCTTTTCTTTTCCCTCGGGAATAATCCAGGTCACTAACATATCGTTCCCCTCGCGACAGGCAACATCCCAATTAGTAAGTTCTACCGCACGTTCTTTTCCATCGTCTTTTTGCAGGTAAATTTTGTCGTGAATGATAGTGGTAGAAGTTATACTGATGGGTGCGGAACCACCGGTACCCTGGTAGGAATACCCGCCGCCTCCCGAACCCGAAACACGCGTTTCAATATTCTTGTCTTTGCCCGCTACCCGACCCCGATCGTAATAAATAGTCATTCTATTTTTGCCCGCTGAAAATGTTTCGCCCTGCATGGATTATATTTTAATGGTTACTATTTTTTTAATTCATTCTTTTTACATAAAACTCACCTGAAAAGTTGATAGCCGGAGAACCCGATGTTAAAACGTCATAGATTTTTCCCGAGAAGGTTCCTTTAACGGATGAGGATGATAATTGCGTAATCGTAACCGTATTGGTGGCGTTATCCTGGTACAGGCTGCCATAGGTTTTTCCGTTTTCATCAATCCAGGAAAAAAATACTGCCGGTGAATTGCCGGTGGCACCGGGATAAACCAACCCCGAATAGGTGCTTTGTGTTATTTCGTTCAGGCTTCCAATCAACACTGAAGCTACATTCTTCGTCCCTACGCTCATGTTTTCGAATCCGCCGATTCCGGCGAGGTTAAGATCATCGGAGGTGCTGAAGGTGGCGTAGCTATTCCCCGTATAGGAATAAGACTGGCTGCCGGCGTTAAATTTAAAATAGTAGTCGCCGCCGTCCGGCATATCACTGCCCTTTTTTGAACAACCACCCAGCAATAGGGTAAAGGACAAGCTCGCGAGAAATACAGCTCTGAAAATTGACGTCATGTTTAATGTCATGCTATTGTTTTTTTTATATTGGGAGCAGTTGGACTTAGCGAATCAAATCTCCATTCCTATTCCTACCCTAAATTTAATTCCGGATAGGGGGTAGAAACAAGCTACTTTTATTATTCGTTTGCGTTGATTTATTTTGCGTACCGCTTCAGCCCTTTTTCGATCATTCCGGCTGTCAACTAAAATTTTATCTCCATTGAGAATATCCGTTGGTGTGAGCTATCCGGTGGATGTAGTCTGCATTTCCTTTGCTTGACACGCTAAGTGTCCGGGGGACTACTTCTGGTGTCTCATATCTTCGGTATGACGAGCCAAGATGCAGTATTGATGCGAGACGGAGTCCCGCAAGAACATAGAAGATCCGAAGTCTGAGACTTCGGATAACGAGGAGCGTACTAACCGCTTTCGTTCTCCCATTTTCAAACCAGCCTGCCGGCTGGCAGGTTTTCAAATTCCTTCATTTTCAAATTTCCCCATTCTCCACATTTCTCACATTCTCACCCTCTCACCTCCCCCAGGCTTTCCTCAAAAACCGGATCCAGTTTTTATGAAATATATTTTCTACGTCTTCTTCCTTGTAGCCCCTTTTCAAAAGGATAGCGTGATATTTTTGAAGATCAGCAATTGAGTTCAGATCCCAGGGCGACTGCTCGGTGCCGTAATTTCCATCAAGATCAGTACCGAAAGCCACATGCTCACTGTTGCCCGCTATCTGACAGATATGGTCCCAATGGTCAACCAAATTCTCAAGCCGTATATCCAGTTGCCAGGGATCAGAAACCATATCTATAAATCGGTTGTCCATTGCCCAGCAGTCTAACATGCCGCCAATCACAGATCCTCTTTCAATGAGCATCCTGATTTGGTCATCTGTCAGTTGTCGTTGTGTCGGTACTATCTTCCGCACGTTATGATGGCTTGCCCAGATTGGTCCATCGTATAA
>JACFNM010000281.1 GCA_019454915.1 Chitinophagaceae bacterium | reverse complement strand
AAGAATTTGGAGACAAGGGTACTGAAATATATTTTCCGGATCATCCTGATTCGCCGCGGCTTCCTAAAAATGCTGACCGTAAAAGTGTCCGCTTTCAGTTACAAAATCATCAATTGGAGATGACGGCAAGCCGTGCTCAGTTTGGTCAGACGTTTGATCCCTGGGGACATCGTATTCTGGCTACCAATTACAACCATGCTTATCATGAAGTAATAGATAGTCGTTATCTGGGAAGAACCTCTGCACTGCTGGTGTCCAATGCTATTCAATCTATTTCCGACCATGGCGATGTATCAGAAATATTTCAGACAACCATCAGCCCGGACAGGCAACTTTTCAGCGGAGTAGGTGTGATGACTTCTTCCAGTGGAATAACCGCCTATACCGGCGGGACCTTCCCGGCTCCTTTTAATGACAGCACCACCTTCGTTTGTGAATCTGTAAGCAACCTTGTTCATGCCGATCACTTGAGAGAGGACGGATCAAGTTTCATCGCCAGCAGGATGGGCAGACCAAACAAAGAATTTCTTACTTCTACCGACTATTGGTCCCGGCCGGTAAATATGTATATCGGCCCGGATGGCGCCTTGTATGTCCTGGACTATTACCGTAAGATTATCGAACACCCCGAGTGGATGTCTGACGAAGCAGTGAAAGACGGAGGTTTGTTTAAGGGCAATAATATGGGTAGGATATACCGGGTGTCTGCAGTAAATAGCGAACCGGCTTCATGGATAAAAGGACTTACACTCGCAGATGCTTCCACCGCACAACTGGTGCAATACCTGAACCATCCCAATAGCTGGTGGCGAATGAATGCACAGCGGCTGTTGTTAGACCGTATGGATACCACTGCTATTGCCTTGTTAAAACAGTTAGCAGAAGACAAAGAGGCTGCCATGGGCCGTCTGCATGCCCGCTGGACGCTGGAGGGCATGAAACAACTCAGTTCAGATATCATAACCGATGCGTTAAAAGATCCGGTACCGGGCAATAGAGAAAATGCTATAAAATTGGCCGAATTGCATCTCAACGATTATCCCGGGCTGAGGGATGTTTTAATCGCTTTACAAAATGACCCCAATCCCCGGGTTCGCTTTCAGTTGCTTTGTACGCTGGGTTCGGTGGACGATAACCGTATTGCAGAGGTGAGAAAAAACATGTTGTTTAAGGATATTAAAGACCCGTGGATACAGGTAGCGGCGGTGTCTGCTTTGTCCCTGCAACCGGAATCGTTGTTGGCAGAAGTTATCCGGCGGTTTGATTCGAATAATCCTGCATATGCTTCACTGGCGGGAAGGCTATCGGAAATGATTGCGGCAACACAGCCGGTGGATAAGATTAGTAATCTGATTGGAAGGGTAGTGGACGTCAAATCAGGTTCAACGGCAGGCTGGAGGGCTCCTGTAATAGAAGGTATTGCAAATGGTATTAAAAGAAATGACTCAACCGTGGTGGAGAGATTGGAAGGGGATTTGCCTGTTTTGATCAGGGCGGCTTTTGATTGTCCGGATAGGACGGTACGGGAAGCTGCCTATCATATGGTTACAGTGATTGGATTAAAAGACGGACCATTGACTGATTATACAATCAGCAGAGCGGTGGCGATAGCATCAGACAATAAGAACTCTGAAGAAAAAAGAGCAGAGGCTTTTCGGTTTATACGTCTTAAACCATCGGAAAAATATGTTTCATTGATTGAAAGTTCCGCAGCTCCGGAGTCCGCACCATTTTTACAGAAGGAGGCCTTGAAAGCCTATGATAAAATAAAAGGTGTGCAGGTCTCACAATTTGTATTAAAGCAATGGCCCTTTATGACACCGGAAGTCAGAGAGGTTGCACTCAGCACTTTTATGGAAGATACAGCACGGATGAACTTACTGATGGGGGCGATTGAAAAGGGAGAAATACAGAAAACCGTAATTGGCTGGGGAAGGGTGTCCCGGTTGATGAGCCATGAAGATGCAAGCATAAGAAACAGAGCACGCCCTATTTTTACCAGGGACGATGACAAGGAAGTGATTAAGTCTTATCAGACAGCTTTGGAATTGAAAGGTGATACCGTCAAAGGCAAAGAAGTATTCATACAATATTGTATCGCCTGTCACCAGAAAAGAGACGAGTTGGGAATCGCTTATGGACCGGACATGGGTAGTGTCCGGAATTGGTTGCCTAAGAATATTCTGGCTAATATACTTTCACCCAATTTATCCATTGCGGCGGGGTTTGATTTATGGGAACTGGAAACAAAATCGGGAGAAAAGATAAATGGTTTACTGTCCAGTGAGTCTTCGTCCGCAGTGACGCTGCTGGTAGGACCCGGTGAAGCAAAAACTTTTAACCGGCAGGACATTAAGACGCTGAAAGCATTAAACGCTTCGGCGATGACCGAGGGCTTTGCCGAAAAAATTAGTCACCAGGAAATGGCTGACCTGATCAGCTTTTTAAGAGAATAGCGGAAAGACTTATTTGTTACGATACTTAAAAAAGGAAAATCCTGCTATTCAACCAGGACCTGATGAAAATGAGAGAATAACCGGCTAATCAGAAAATCGAAAAAGGAGAATATCATGTTCAATCTTAGAATGATACAGAAGTATTTATTGTTTGCCTTTGTGGCGCAGATGTTCATTTATCAGGAAATAAGATCGCAGGGTAATCCGGGTGATTTTCCCCATGTAAAAAAAGAAATAACACTTCAGTTATTACCGGGACCTGATAACCGGCGCAACAGTGAAGGCGATTTCGTTGCATTGAAAGACGGAACGATACTGCATATCTATACGCATTTCACCGGCAACACCGTGAATGATCATGAGGGAGCCTACCTGGCGAGCCGCTATTCTACCGATGGAGGAAGGAACTGGTCGCCGGGAGACAAAATTGTTGTTCAAAATGAAGGCCAACAGAATGTAATGTCTGTTTCCCTTCTTCGGCTTCAAGGAGGAGCTATCGCTCTGTTTTATTTAAGGAAGAATTCGGATGATGATTGTATCCCTATGATGAGAGTCTCATACGATGAAGCAAAAACATGGAGCGATCCCGCAGTTTGTATACAAGACAGGAAGGGATATTTTGTACTTAACAACGACCGCGTGATTCAATTGAAGAATGGCCGGTTGTTGATGCCGGTTGCATTACATAAATTAGCCGGTGAGGAAAAATGGTCATCAAGGGGAAGGTTGTTTTGTTATTATTCTGATGATGAGGGTAAAACCTGGGCTTCCGGCGAGCAGGTGGCCAATCCCAAGGATATTCTGACTCAGGAGCCCGGCGTGGTGGAACTGAAGAATGGAGATGTTTTCATGTTTATTCGAACCAATCAGGGTGTACAATATGCTTCTTATTCATCAAATCAGGGGAGGACATGGAGTGAGATAGAGCCTACCCAAATCGCTTCTCCAACTTCTCCGGCAGTGATTAAAAGGATTCCCTTAACGGGAGATTTGTTGCTGGTTTGGAATAACAATGGGAAGACGCAACAACGTACACCATTCAATACCGCGATATCCAAAGATGAAGGTAAGACCTGGAAGTACATTCAAATACTGGAGGACGACCCTAATGGCAACTTCTGTTATCCGGCTATCCATTTTGTGAAGAAGCATGTATTGCTGGGCTACTTCAACTTTGTTTCGGAAAATATTGTGATGAGTGTAGCGAGGGTGAAGGTGAAGGAGCTTTATAGGTAGGAGTGTGAGAAATGTAGGAATGTGAGAAATGTGGAAATGTGAGACTTTAGAAATTGAGACGAGTTTTATTAAAAAATATACAATGAATAGAATCAGGATTATTGGCTTGATACTCTTTTTTTCTTGCGGGTATTATATCCTTCATGCGCAGTCGGGTTCTAAAAGAGAGATAAAGGTGAATCTTGTTTGGGATGTCCCTGTGCCTGATGGTTCAGTAGAAATCTCACATGGAACTCTGCAAAAATTAACGGTAACCGGAGGGAGAGGTAAAGTAAGAGGTAATCAATTCTCTGTTTCAGGAAAAGGAGCGAGACTGCAATTGAGTATTGTAAATGGCAGTGTAGAGCCTGGTCCTGAACCTGCTGTGATACACGTAAAGTCTGGTGTTGGTTCTTTTTCATTTTTATTGCGTGATGTGAACTATAACTTTCCTATTCTGATTCCGGATTATCACGTGGCAGTTTTGCCGGGTGATGATGTCAGAGATTTTCTACAGGTAGAGATTGATGTACTGAGTCGTAAAACCAAAACCAAGGTTCAGGAGATTGAAGAAGAGCAAGAAGCTTCCTTTGGCGAGGCAGCGAAGGCTACGCGTAACATGAGTGTACCGATTAAGCTGGGACTGGGAAGAGATATGCGTATGTTTGAGATATCGGAAGAATTGCAGGATATGGCACAGGAAGGGAAAATCATTCGCCCGAAATATTCATCCTCGGCCGTGAGACTTCCGGACACCAAACAAGGTGCTGCCTATCTGTATGCTTTGGGGAGAGGAGTAGGCGTCCGGAATAATATTACCCGGAGTTTAGATGAAGGAGTTTTACCGATTTATCACTCTGAGCTGAAAGATGATGATGTAGTATATCATACGGTTTCTTTCGCCCGGAAGGAACTTACAGAAAAGACAAATACGGGGACAAACTATATCATATCCGATAAGCACAGTTCCGGACGAACGTTTAAGGCGGAACACATGAAAGAACTGGAGGAGCGAATGAAAACGGCTTATGATTTTGATGATGACATGGTATATTATGCACGAACGACCATTGAGAATACAGGCAAAGTACCCCGCTATGCCTGGATGAAAATACCGAGGCCGGGAACCGGCTGGTGGGGTAAGAAAATACATCAATATGATCCGGCGACGGGCTTTTCGTCGTTTGGTACTGATCGAATTTTTTGCGTAGCTCAATTAAATGGAAAACCATTACCTAATGAAGAAATGGCGATGCTGCTTCAACCCGGACAAACAGCCGAAATGGATTTTTATATGCCGCACACACCGGTGTCCGGTGGAGTAGCGGCGGCACTCATCAAAGAATCTTATCCTCAACGTTTGGCAGAGGCACGTTTGTACTGGAAGAAGAAATTGGAATCTGCTGCTGCTGTTCATTTGCCTGAAAGGACAATTAATGACCGGCTTAGGGCAGGTCTTCTGCATTTGAATCTGATCACCTTTGGAAATGAACCAGACGGGACGTTGTCCGCCAATGTGGGGGTATATAGTCCCATTGGAACGGAAAGTTCACCTATTATTCAGTTTTATCTGTCAATGGGATGGTTTGATATAGCGAAGCGGGCGCTGAATTATTTTATGGAAACGCAGCTCAGTACCGGGTATATACAAAACTATGAGGGCTATACTGTAGAAACCGGCGCTGTACTGTGGGATATAGGCGAGTACTATAGATACACCCATGATATTGCCTGGATAAAGAGCATAAAAGAAAAGTTACTCAAGTCGTGTAATTATTTAATCGCGTGGCGGGATAA